>JBHJOU010000681.1:0-3745 GCA_050329355.1 Rivularia sp. (in: cyanobacteria) | reverse complement strand
CCTAACTCCTAACTCCTAACTCCTAACTCCTAACTCCTAACTCCTAACTCCTAACTCCTAACTCCTAACTCCTAACTCCTAACTCCTAATTTAATCATTTTTCCCAAGCCGGATGAGACAACAAAGATGAAATTGCTCTGACTCCACGCAATTGATTTGACAAAGGTAAATGACCTCTGGGTGCATCTAAACTCCAGATAAATTCATTGGGATAGCGTGTCCAGTTATTACCATTTTTCCACCCGATTTTCACCCAGAGATTTTCCCAATTTTTCCTCAAACCCAACCACATTTCCCGCTGTACGGAAAAGCCAAATTTACCTTGAGAATGAATTAACCACAAATTATTAATTGTTTGTAAATCGGTAATGGGAAATTTTTCTACTTCGGTAAAATACAGCCATTTTCTTTTTAATGCTTCTTCTCCGGAAAGTTCACACATTTTTTGTAGAGTCAAACGGTCGGCTTCTTGAAACTCTTGGTTTGCTAATAATTTTTGCAGTTGGGTGTAATCGATATTGCAATCCGATTTTAGCGGTACAATTCCTTGGGGTAAATTAATTTGTAAAAATTCTTGAGTTTCGGGAAAATCCGATTGATAAAGAATTTGATAGACCTTACCGTCTATTAAATTTGCTGGAACATCCCGACGCTTCAATAAAAACTCCATCAGCACCTTTAATCCTTCTGTTCCAGAAATCGCGAGTTTTTCCACTAACTCCTGCTGTTTTTTTTCAGACCCTGCGATTAACTGCTTCAGTTGGGAGTCGAAATCAGTGTTACTAGTGTTGTCTTGAATCATTGGGTCTGTCATGCTTTTAGTCGTAAAACGCAATTCAATTAATCAACAAGGTTTAGGGCTATTTTTTATCAAGCAAAGACAGTTTTCAACTTATAGCCAGTTTAAAGAGGGATAATCGCACCTCTTTAAAAAATATTGTGCTGCTATAGCTTACCTGTATCTTTCCCTTCTAGTAAAATATTTTCTCACGAACTGATAACTTCTGCCCATAACTTTTTTCCAGCCTAGCTTTTTGTTGAACTACTTGACAATTTTGCTGTATATTCAAGAAATGCACCTCTACATGATTGCAATCACACAGAATTTAAAAATTTCATCAAAAATTTGATCAAAAATTTGATCAAAAATTGCATCTTAGTTTAATAAAAGCAAGATCAAACAAAATTTGCTAGTCTTTCTAACTCTAAATTTTCTTTTCAGGTAGAAATTTACTAAGCTAGAAATCTTGCTGTTTAATCCCAAAGGAGTGTGTCATGTACGAAAAAATTAAACCCCCCACAAGCGGAGAAAAGATTACTTTTGTCAACGGTGAACCACAAGTTCCTGATAACCCCATTATTCCTTTTATTCGCGGTGATGGTACGGGTATTGATATTTGGCCCGCTACGCAAAAAGTATTGGATGCTGCTGTCTCCAAGGCTTATAACGGTAAGCGAAAAATTAGCTGGTTTAAAGTTTATGCTGGTGATGAAGCTTGCGATTTATACGGCACATATCAGTATTTACCCGAAGATACTTTGACGGCAATTAAAGAGTATGGGGTTGCTATCAAGGGACCTTTGACAACTCCGATCGGTGGTGGAATTCGTTCTTTAAATGTAGCTTTACGACAAATTTTTCAACTTTATGCCTGTGTGCGTCCTTGTCGCTATTACCCCGGAACTCCTTCTCCTCACAAAAATCCTGAAAAACTTGATGTGATAGTTTATCGCGAAAATACTGAGGATATTTATTTAGGGATTGAGTGGAAACAAGGTGATGAAATTGCCAATAAACTGATTAAATTGCTCAACGAAGAATTGATTCCCGCAACTCCCGAACATGGTAAAAAGCAAATTCCTCTAGACTCCGGGATTGGGATTAAACCCATCAGTAAAACTGGTTCCCAGCGTTTGGTACGTCGTGCTATTAAACAAGCTTTACTGTTGCCCGCACATAAGCAGCAGGTGACTTTGGTGCATAAAGGCAACATTATGAAGTATACCGAAGGTGCTTTCCGCGATTGGGGTTACGAATTAGTAACTTCAGAATTTCGTGACGAGTGCGTTACCGAAAGGGAATCTTGGATTTTAGGCAACAAAGAAAATAAATCCGATATTTCTTCTGAAGAAAATGCTCGGATGATTGACCCCGGTTACGATTCTCTGACACAAGAGAAGAAAGAGCAAATTGTCAAGGAAGTGGAAACAGTTCTTAACTCAATTTGGGAAACCCACGGAAACGGCAAATGGAAAGAGAAAATCATGGTTAATGACCGCATTGCCGATAGTATTTTCCAACAAATCCAAACCCGCCCCGACGAGTATTCCATTTTGGCAACAATGAACCTCAACGGCGATTATTTATCAGATGCTGCTGCCGCCATCGTTGGAGGGTTAGGAATGGGTCCAGGGGCGAATATTGGCGACGATGCGGCGATATTTGAAGCTACCCATGGTACAGCACCCAAACACGCCGGTTTAGATCGAATTAACCCCGGTTCGGTGATTTTATCCGGCGTAATGATGTTGGAATACATGGGTTGGCAAGAAGCAGCAGATTTGATCAAGAAAGGTTTGGGTATTGCGATCGCCAATCAACAAGTTACCTATGATTTGGCTCGATTGATGGAACCGAAAGTTGAACCTTTGAAATGTTCCGAGTTTGCCGACGCGATTATTAAAAGGTTTTAAAAGTTAGGAATTAGGAGTTAGGAGTTAGGAGTTAAACATTTGTAGGGTGTGTTATTGCCTAAGCACGTAACGCACCTTTTTTCAAGCTTCGCAGCTTATAGATGCTGTCGGATAATAAAAATAGTGGCTAAATTTTCGCGGTGTATTTACCATGAATATAGTAGGATTACCAACAACGGAACAGTTAAAAACTTGTTTTCTTCTTAGTGCTTCTATAACTAGTATGTATCAAACAATTAGTCTTATTCGGATAGATGAAAGGACAAAAAGAGTTTATTTTCTGGCTGGAGAAGAAATCGAATTATTAATTTTAGAAAACGGTGAGTGGAGGTTTGTAGAATGAGTACTCCAGATTTTGACTCAATGAGTAGAAAAGAGTTACGTCAATATATGTTAGAGCATCGAGATGATAATACAGCTTTTGAATTTTATTTAGACAAGTTTTCAAATCCAAATAGTCCGATTTATCCAGCACCTCAATCTTTAGAAGATATGAGCTATTTACAAAAAATTATTCGACAACATATACCAGAAGAATAAAAGGAACTAATCATTAGTGATTTGCAAGAAATTTACAAATACTTAAGCTATTCCCTATCGCCTATTGCCCCAACCCTGTCTAGAAGAAATGTCTAATTAATTTTGCACAGGTACTTATATAATCTGGCGGTTAAAACCTCGACTACACAAACGAAGTCCACCTGTGTGGACTTTGTTAATAACCCGCAGTAAGCCGGTTTTTACCTTTGTAACAGCGACTTACAGTCGCCGGGGCTGAATAAAAATTGACCTTAATAAAAAAAATAAAGGATGAAGATTACCAACCGTTAACTTCATCCTTGATATTTGATCACTTAAAATTGATTCCTCAACGGAACATACTGCTGACAGAACTATCTTCGTGAATCCGCCAAATAGTTTCTCCGAAAAGATTAGCAACTGAAAGTGTTACTAATTGAGGAAAGCGTTTACTCTCATCTAAAGGAATTGTATTAGTCACAATCACTTCTTCAAATAAACCGCTAGCAAGCCTTTCAATTGCCGGAGGAGA
>JBHJOU010000110.1:0-3100 GCA_050329355.1 Rivularia sp. (in: cyanobacteria) | reverse complement strand
CTAAAGGTGAATCTGTTGGTTTAGAGGTGAATCCAGGTAAAACTTTAGCGCTGGTGGGTGGGGATGTAGAATTAGATGGTGGTAAGTTGAGCGCTGCGGGTGGTCGAGTTGAGTTGGGTGGGTTGGCTGGAGAGGGGACGGTTGGATTGAATGGGAATAATCTGAGTTTGAGTTTTCTTGATGGGGTAGAGAGAAGTGATGTATCTCTTAACAGTAATGCTTTAGTAGATGTAGTTGCTGGGGGTGGAGGTGATATTGTAGTCAATGCCCAGAACTTAAATATTTTGGGAAGAAGTATTTTAAGCAGTGGTATCGGGCAAGGATTGGGGACATCTGAAACTGTTGCGGGAGACATTACTTTAGATGCGACTGGAGAAATAACAGTTGCTGACAGCAGCATTTTTAATCGAGTACCCCAGGATTCAACAGGTAATGGCGGGAACATTAACATTACAACTGGGTCGCTTGAGGTTACAAACGGCACTCGGCTAAATACTGGTATTTCCGGATACGGAAATGCAGGTAGTATAAATATTAACGCTCGCGATATGGTCTTGTTGAATGGGATAGATAGCAATGGATTGCCCACCTCAGCATTGACTAATGTAGAACAAGGAGCCATTGGAAACGCGGGCAACATCAACATTACAACTGGATCGCTTGAGGTCATAAATGGCGCTTTACTTGAATCTCGAGTTCGAGGACAACGGGGCGATGCAGGGAATGTTACGATTGCTGCCAATGATATTGTTTCCTTTAGTGGTAACAGTAATGGGTATTTTAGTGGTGTATACAGCACATTGGAAACGGGAGCAATTGGCAAAGGGGGAAACATTGATATTTCTGCTGGTTCGTTGTCTTTAACTAATGGTGCTCAGATGAAAGCCCTGACGCGAGGACAGGGAAATGCAGGTAGCGTTAGAATTAATGTTACTGATAATGTTTCCCTTGCAGATGCTCGCATTTTCAGCACGGTAGAAGTCGGAGGTGTGGGTGATGCAGGAAACATTCAGATTTCTGCTGCAAACCTAACACTACGGGATGGCGCTCAACTGCTAACTATTACTCGTGAAGCATCTGATAGCCAACCAGCAGGAAAAGGCAATGCGGGGAATGTGAATGTGAATTTAAGGGGTGTTGTTGATATTGCTGGTGTTAATAATAATGGATTATCGAGTGCGATTTTTAGTCGTGTGGGGACAGGAACTATTGGTAATGGGGGGAATATTACCGTTGATGCCGGTTCCTTCAATTTAGCAGAAGGTGCTGTACTTTCTGCCTCAATATTTGGAGAAGGAAAAGCGGGGAATGTGACGGTAACAGCTAAAGATACCGTTTCCCTTACAGATGCTGACATCTTCAGTGCGGTGGAAGCGGGTGGTGTGGGTGATGGGGGAAATATTCATATTTCTGCTGGCTCCTTGTCTTTAACCAATGGTGCTTTCCTATCTGCGGATATGGAATTAGCAGCAAAGGGTGATAGTGGTAATATTTATGTTAAAACCAACTCAATCTCTCTCGATAATGGATCTAGGTTGTCTACCCGAATTCGAGATAACGCTATAGGCGACGGAGGGAACATTACAGTCGAAACAGGATCGTTTTCTGCCACAAGGAATAGTGAATTAGAGGTCAGCACTAGAGGAGAAGGTACTGCTGGTAACATCAACATCAACGCTAAAGAGTTTTCGTTAAGTTCAAATGCAGCACTGATAGGAGATGTAGGATTTAATGGCAAGGGGGGAGGAAATATTAATTTGGTTGTCGAAGATACCATCTCACTTATAGGAGGCAAGACTGAAATTGCCGCTACTGGGGAAACGACCAGAATTACCTTGGGAGTGCAGCCAGGGGGAAAAGGAACAGGCGGAAACCTGACAATCAAAGCTAATTCTTTAGTACTAAGAGACGGCGCTTTTATAAAAGCCAGTACTCAAGGAGAAGGAGAAGCAGGAAATATTAATATTAATACTAAGGTTGCCGATATTTCAGGTAGTAGTCCCAATAGTGGATTATCCAGCGGATTATTTACCAGCACTGATACTTCTTTTAAGGCTGGCGACATAATTATTAATACTGACATATTCTGGATTGCCGATGGGGCTGCTTTAAGCACTCGTACTAGCTCAGGTGGAGACGGTGGTGCTATTAAGGTGGATACTAATTTATTCGAGGGGAAAAACGGTGCTCAATTAGTAACTACAACATCTGGCTCAGGGAAAGCAGGTAATATTCTGCTCAATGCAAAAGATCGAGTGACTATCTCTGGTGTTGACCAGAAATATGATGCTCGCATTAATCAAATTCAGGCGAATGAACAACGTATCCGCCAACTTTTTCCAGGAGATGATGCTTCTGCTTTATTCCAATTATCATTAATCGCCAACAATCTTACAGAAACAGGTGCTGCTAGTGGTCTATTGGCTAACGCTCTCAACAATTCCACAAATAAAGGGGGAAGCATAGAGATTAAGACTGAACAATTAACTATCCGAGATAATGCAGAAGTCACTGTCAGCAGTGCAGGGTCAGGAAATGCAGGTTCTCTTACAGTTAATGCAAACTCGATCAATCTCAATAACCAAGGAAAACTTACAGGTACAACTGCATCAGGTAGGGGCGGGAACATTACATTAGATGTAGAGGATTTAATCCTCATGCGTAATCATAGCGCGATCGCGACTACGGCTGCTAACAATGGTAGCGGGGGAAATATTGAAATTAACTCCCCATTTATTATCGCCGTACCCACAGAGGATAGTGATATCATTGCCGATGCAGATCAAGGTTCGGGGGGTCGCATTACAATTAATGCTACTGGCATTTATGGAATTGAGGAACGTCCGCAGCAACGAACCCAGTTTAGTGATATTAATGCTAGTTCTAATGTTGCAGGACTCGACGGCACCGTAGAACTTAACACTCCCAATATTGACCCCAACAGTGGTTTAGTAGAATTACCAACAATCCCAGTTGACACTGAAGTGCGAGCAGGTTGCTATTCCCCAGGTTACGCTCAAAGCAGCTTTACCATCACCGGACGCGGTGGTTTACCACCCAATCCCAAAGATATCCTGACTGCGGATACAGCACAAGTCGA
>JBHJOU010000875.1:0-8217 GCA_050329355.1 Rivularia sp. (in: cyanobacteria) | reverse complement strand
AACGCTCACAACTTCCCCTTAGATTTAGCTGCTGCTGATGCTGCACCAGTTGCAATTAGCGCTCCCGCAATCAACGGTTAATAATTGAATAATCTAATGTAGAGACGTAATATATTACGTCTTTACATTTTATAAAAAACGCTTTTCGAGTCATCGGGAGGCGTTTTTTTGCTTGGGATTTTTCATCGGTTCGTAATCTGGGATTTATTACTTAGGTAAAATCGCAATATTATCTCAAAAATACTTTCGTAGGTTTATAAACATAACGGACTAGTTCAGAAAGCATGATAAACAATCGATAAAAACAAAAATGTTATGTTCCCTCGTATTCTCTGGAGTAGGTGTTGCAGAAACTTGTTGTGAAATTAAATATTAAGAATTAATATTTAAAATAAAAAAATCCTAAATAAGAGCTATATAAATTTTTTATTCTATAGGATATATTAAGATATAACGCAAAACTATAGATTAAAATTGAATGGCAACAGGAATACCAGGCACTACTAAACGTAATAGTACGAATAATGGAAATAAACTATCTTTTAGACTCGAATATGAAGGTAAAGCATCTGTTGAAGAAATATTTAACACTTGTTCCGCAAAATTGCGTAATGTTATTAGTTTAGAAAAACAACCGAAAAATCGACTTATTTATGGAGAAAATTTAAGAGTTATTCGCGCACTATTAGATGATAATAATGTGTTTGGAAAAGTTGGTTTAATTTATATCGATCCACCTTACGCTACAGGACTCGATTTTGAATCAAGAAAACAAATAAGTGCATATCAGGATTGTATTAGTGGTGCTGAATATTTAGAATTTCTACGCCAAAGATTAATTTTGCTTAGAGAAATATTAGCAAATCATGGGTCTATTTATGTCCATTTAGACGATAATATGGCTTTCCCTGTCAAAGTTTTAATGGATGAAATATTTGGAGCTAAGTATTTCCGAAATTGTATTACTAGAAAAAAATGTAACCCTAAAAATTACACGCGCAACCAATACGGGAATATTTCAGATTACATTCTTTTTTACACTAAAAGCGATGATTACATATGGAACCAGCCTTTTGAAAATTGGACAGATGCTAAAGTTAAAAAAGAATATCAGTATGTAGAAGAAGAAACTGGAAGACGCTACAAAAAAGTTCCTATTCATGCACCAGGAACTAGAAAAGGTGCCACAGGTGAGCATTGGAGAGGAATACTTCCACCTCCTGGTAAACATTGGCAGTATACTCCTCAAACATTAGAAGAAATGGATTTAAGAGGAGAGATTTATTGGTCTGGAACGGGTAATCCAAGAAGAAAGGTATATCTTGATAACAGTAAAGGTATTGCAATTCAGGATATTTGGCTTGATTTCAAGGATGCTCATAATCAAAATATTAAAATTACTGGCTATCCGACTGAAAAAAATTCTGAAATACTCAAGCGTATTATCCTTGCTTCTTCTAACGAAAAAGACATTGTATTAGATGCTTTTGTAGGAAGTGGTACTACAGTTGCAGTAGCTGAAGAGTTACAAAGACGCTGGATAGGTATAGATAATTCTCCTTTGGCAATTGAAACTACAGTTAATCGCTTAGTTCAAGGAACTGAGGCAATGGGGGATTTTGTAAATGGTAATACTAATGAACCAATACAAAAGTCTTTGATAAATACAAATAGAATTCTACGCAGTGGACTCGATGTATATTTTGAGATTGCACCAGATTTAAAAGATATCCCAGAAAATTTAGTCAAAGAATGGGATAGTAAACTCAACTTTGAAGCCAATCTTTGGTAAATCTTTCATTTAGCATTTTGAGGGTGCATACCATCACTTTTCCTTGTCCATAATCTTCTAAAGCAGCATAGTCATTCCACATTGAACCTAGAGTTAAGCCTGGACCATCATTTAAAAAAAACACTTTTAGATTTAGGTTATACATTTGGGCATATTTGAGAATATCTGTCACCTGATCCCTATTTCCACTTGTTCGATCATCTTCTTGCGCTCCACCACGGTCTGTATCGTAACGAGCAAATCCTATAACCAAAGGAGTACCATCAGGGCTAGAAATTAATATATCTGCTGGGGTTTTGGCTTTCCAATTTCCTAGAACTTTATTCAGTAGTACATCTTTCCCAGCCCGTGCTGGACCTTGTATTAAGTACTCTGAGGCAAAATTGGTTTCAAACCACAAGAAAAAAGCTTCTGTTAATTCATAGCCCTTCTTACCCCGATCTTTATATTCCATAAGAATAGCCATAAGTGCTTCATCAGGTTTGGGACGATTTGCTAATTTCTCTTTTACTTCCTGTATTACTCGAAATCTATGCCCATAGTCTCGAATAATGCTAGACGTATTTTTCTTCACCTTCAACATTTCTACTGATGTATCAGGGGAAACGTATTTACGAAAAATCCGAAGTAATTGAGTTCGCAAAGGTAAAGGTAATTCAATAATTCTTGTCAATAAATTTGTAGAGCTAGTAGCTGTATTAGCCAATATGGCAAACTGTTCAATAACACTACCGTAAAGAACTGGTGCTTCATCCAAATAGTCTGGGTAGTACTCCGAATCAACGAAAGTTATGTATTGAGAAGCTTTCGATTTGTACTCACCAAACGATGTCAAGATACACCTCCTTACAAGTCTTTATTTCCTGCATTACTGATTGAAAGTCTAAATTATACTCTTGCAAATAATTATTTGATTATACTAAAAATGTAAATTCATACTCAGATTTTATAATATTTAATACTTAGTGTGATTTTACTCGCTAAATAAACCTCACATTTACCAAATTAAATAACCAATCCAAAATCCCCCAAGAATGTCATTATATATATGGCACACAAATACTGGAGATAAGAAAACGGTTTACGCACGTCCTTTAGCAAGATTAATCGAGCAGTTGCAACGCTTGCCGGGAGTTGGACCAAAAACTGCCCAACGATTAGCGCTGCATATTTTAAAACGACCGGAAGCAGAAGTAGAAGCTTTAGCTCAAGCTTTGATTGATGCCAAAAAACGGGTAGGTTTATGTCGGGAGTGCTTTCATTTATCCTCCGAACCCATTTGTGAAATTTGCCGCAATCCTAAGCGTGACAACGAAACTATATGTGTAGTTGCAGATTCCCGCGATGTAATTGCTTTGGAAAAAACAAGAGAGTACAAAGGTAAGTATCATGTTCTAGGAGGTGTAATTTCTCCCATAGAAGGTATAGGACCTGAACAATTAAATATTCAAGCATTGGTACGACGGGTAAGTCAGCGCAATCCCAAAGAAGTTATTTTAGCTATTAGTCAAAGTATTGAAGGTGAAACAACTACACTATATATCGGTCAACTGCTCAAACCATTCACCAAAGTTACACGAATCGCTTTTGGTTTGCCCGTAGGTGGCGATTTAGAATATGCTGATGAAGTAACCTTAGCAAGAGCCTTAGAAGGTCGTCGAGAGTTAGATTGATTATGGAACAGAGCGAGGAGATGGCGGAAAGAAGAACAATTCCTAACTCCTAACTCTTAATTCTTAACTCCTAACTCTTAATTCTTAACTCCTAACTCTTAACTCTTAACTCCTAACTCTTAATTCTTAACCTTTTACTTTACTTGCAGTAACCAATGACATCGCTTGCAAAGCTTTAATTATTTGTAAAGGATTTTTTTGGTCAACATAAAATTTCTGACTTTGTAAAAGCAAATATTCTAAAAAAGTACTTGCGGTAATTGAAAGTTGTTTTTTCTTGGGATATGCTATATGCCATTGGCGATATATGGGGAAACCTTCAACATCTAATATCGCCAGTTTATTTATTTTCTCTGTAGAATTTAGGGTGTGAAGGGATAAAACTGAAAGTCCTAAACCATCAATTACGGCTTGTTGAATAGCTTCATTACTGCCAAGCTCCAGGTTTATCGGTACTGATATTTGATGCTGAGCAAAAAAATTCTCTACTGCCTTGCGAGTCCCAGAACCTTGTTCCCGCATAATAAAAGCTTCATTTGTTAAGTATTTTAATGAAATGTTACGTTTCAGTGCTAAGGGATGGTCGCATGGAGCAACTAATACTAGGGGGTTATCCAGAAATGCTTTTGCTTCCATGTCTTCTCTTTCTGGTGGACAGCTGAGAATATAAAGGTCGTCAAGATTATCATTTAATCGGGATAATAAGACGTTATGATTAGTTATTTCTAAAGAAACACTAACACCGGGATAAAGCTTACAAAATGGTTTGAGTAATTTGGGAATAAAATATTTAGTTGTAGTAACTGCTGCTAATCGCAGTCTTCCCTGCTTCATTCCCTTTAAATCAACAATTGCGGTTTCTAATCTGTCAAGACTTTTAAATATTTCTTTGCAGGTACTCAACACTTCTCTTCCTGCTTCTGTTAAATAGATACGTTTTCCAACATATTCAAACAGAGGTACCCCTACCGCTTGCGTCAGATGCTTTACCTGCATTGATACGGTTGGCTGAGTTACAAATAATTCTTCTGCTGCACGAGTAAAGCTAGAATGTCTTGCAGCAGCTTCAAATACCTTTAATTGGTCTAGGGTAATGCACTTTAAGAGGGTATCTTTTTGTCTAACATCCCCTAAATAACTTTTCATAGAAATTATTACTACTAGTTTAGCTGCATTTATATTTGGCAATTCAACAGGGAATACAGGTTTTATTTCCCATACGCATCAAATTCATCACTAAAGCAACATTTTTGTTGCTTAAACTTAATATACATTACTTTAACAACATTTATGTTGTTAAAGTTTAATTAAATTAACATTTGTTAGATTATTACTATCTATGTTGTGGTCAGCAAAAGTGAAAATGTGAAAAAATACTGATATGAGAACAGTAGAGTTCATTCCACAGAAAATTATTTTGCAGTCTTATCATGTTTCGGAAGCGCAAGTAACCGAGAAAGTCCGTTTCTAAAAGTTTCTAAAAATTGTAGGAAGAATTACTATCTTGTATTTCCTTGTATTTAGGCTACTCAAATGGAGGAGATAATAAAGCTGAAACCTTGATAGAACAAAGAAGCAGTCATAAAAATAGAGGATTGAACCCAAAAATAACTCCAAAATAATTCAAAGCAAATCCTAGTCTTATCAGCACGTTGAGCATAACGGCAAGTTATAATTTTTTTGCGGATAACCATAAAAAAACAATCTATGAGTAACCCCCTTGTGCAGGCATTTTTCGTAGGCAGAGCAGCCGCTGAAGTTCTTAACGAACGTTTTGAAGGCGCTTTTACCGATGCTTTAAGCGAACTTGGTAAATTAGATGCTGAACTCAAAGAACATATGCGCTCGTTTTCCTCTGAAGTAATGCAGCGAGCCGAACGTTCGGCTGAAGCTGCTGGTGCTAGAAGTGGTACATACAACACATCAGCACCCGGACAAACCAGTTCCGAACCTATTGATCTACAAGCAATGATTGACGAATTACGAGCAGAAATTGCTTTATTGCGTACCGAATTGCAACGTTATCGTAGCGGTTCTGTTTAAAAGTACAGAAAAAATCGAAAATTAATCATAATAAAGAAATATAAAGAGGTATGGACGTTGGTAAGAACACCGAGTGTTGGCAGGTCTGAACTTCTGATTCTACGCTCGGTTGAAAATCAACGGCTTCGCAAAGGCTATGGAAAAGGGTTATTCAGATCAGGCATACCGTTGGAACCGCAAAAATTATTCGAGTAGACGACGCTTCTTTGACATTTGGTCATTTGTATTGACTTTGATGTTGAAGCTTTGGCTATACAATAAGTCTTGGAGCTATTCTGGGGGAGTTACCGAAACCAAAAAAGCTGCGAGACGAAAAGCGCAAGCAATTTGGATTCGTGTCACTCTGCTAGATTTGGGACCGACTTTTATTAAAGTAGGTCAGTTATTTTCTACTCGTGCTGATATATTTCCTAGTGAATATGTAGACGAACTAGCTAAACTTCAAGATAAGGTACCAGCTTTCAGTTACGAGCAAGTAGAAGAAATTATTGAATACGAACTGGGAAAGAAAATCCCCGAATTGTTTGCCAATTTTGAGCCTATTCCCTTAGCTGCTGCTAGCTTGGGACAAGTTCATAAAGCGGTACTGCATTCCGGGGAAGCGGTTGTTGTCAAGATACAGCGCCCGGGACTAAAACAACTTTTTGAAATTGATTTAAAAATTCTTAGAGGTATTACTAAATACTTTCAGAATCATCCCAAATGGGGACGAGGACGAGATTGGCTCGGCATTTATGAAGAATGTTGTCGCATCCTTTGGGAAGAAGTTGATTATCTGAATGAAGGTCGAAATGCCGATACTTTCCGCCGAAACTTTCGCGCTCAAGAATGGGTAAAAGTTCCCCGCGTTTACTGGCGGTATGCTTCACCGAGAGTACTGACGCTAGAATATGCGCCTGGCATTAAAATTAATCAGTACGAAGCCTTGGAAGCAGCCGGTTTAGATCGAAAAGTTATTGCTCGTCAAGGAGCCGAAGCTTATCTACATCAATTGCTCAATAATGGCTTTTTCCATGCCGACCCTCATCCTGGTAACATTGCCGTTAGTCCAAATGGTGCGTTAATATTTTATGACTTTGGCATGATGGGACAAATCAAGTCCAACGTGCGTGAAGGATTAATGGATACACTTTTTGGTGTTGCTTCTAAGGACGGGGAACGGGTTGTTAACTCGTTAATCACTTTAGGAGCCTTAGCACCAACTGATGACATGGGTCCAGTGCGGCGATCGGTTCAGTATATGTTGGACCATTTCATGGATAAACCCTTTGAAAAACAATCTGTCGCCAGCATCAGCGAAGATTTGTACGAAATAGCTTACGATCAGCCATTTCGATTTCCGGCTACTTTCACTTTTGTGATGCGGGCTTTTTCGACTCTTGAAGGAGTTGGCAAAGGGTTAGATCCAGAATTTAATTTTATGGAAGTTGCTAAACCATATGCAATGCAGCTTATGAGTGATATGAATGGTTCTGAGGGGAACAGTATAATTAACGAATTGAGTCGTCAAGCAGTTCAAGTGAGTACTAGTGCATTTGGTCTACCACGAAGACTAGAAGATACACTAGACAAACTTGAGCGGGGAGATGTGCGAGTGCGTGTCCGATCTATTGAAACAGAACGTTTACTACGAAGACAAACAAATATCCAGCTTGGGGGAACTTATGCCCTGATTATCAGTGGATTTACCCTTTCAGCTACAATATTGTTAGTTCATGATTATGTATGGTTCGCATTGTTTGCGGGTTTAATTGCCGCAGCTGTATCCTGGCTGTTAATTAGACTGCTTTTGCGCCTCGACCGTTATGACCGTATGTCTTAGTTTTTAGATGAAACTATATGAAACTTAAATTCACGGGTTCTAGCGACCCGGGACTGATTCGTTCTAACAATCAGGATGCTTACTATATTGATCCAGAAGGGCGATTTTTCATTGTAGCCGACGGCATGGGTGGTCATGCGGGTGGTGAGGAGGCAAGTCGAATTGCCATTATGGAAATTCAGAAGCATCTGTTATCAAATTGGGATAGCTCTAAGTCTTCGGAGGAATTATTGCAGTCTGCTTTATGGCAAGCTAATGAAGGTATTTTGCTAGACCAGCAGAATCACTCAGAACGTGCTGATATGGGAACTACTGTAGTCGCGGTTGTATTTCGCCCCAACGAGTCTCCCTATGTCGCTCACGTCGGTGATTCGCGTCTATATCGTTGGCGTTCCTCTTTGCTAGAATTAATTACAGAAGACCATACTTGGGTGGCACGTGCTTTAAAAATGGGTGATATTACTACGGAAGAAGCCCGAAATCATCCTTTCCGTCATGTATTATCCCGTTGTCTTGGACGGGATGACCTACAGGAAGTTAACGTGCAGCCACTCGATGTCAAATCTGGCGATCGCCTTTTATTGTGCAGCGATGGTTTAACAGAAGAACTTGTAGACGAAAAGATTGCTTATTATCTTCAAGAAAGTACTACAATTGAGGAAGCGGCTCGTTCTTTAATCGAAGGAGCAAAGGAACGAGGTGGACGGGACAATATCACTGTTGCGATTGTTCAACTCGACGATTAGATCAATAACTTTGTGTTACTAGTAGCTTCCATCTCAATTTTACTCACTTTCACAACGTTATACATAGAGCAATTTATCCACAGATAGGTAAGTTTACCGGAAAATTATTTCCTGTTTAAAGCAAAAATACTCATCAATTTG
>JBHJOU010000569.1:0-3847 GCA_050329355.1 Rivularia sp. (in: cyanobacteria) | reverse complement strand
AGGCGAAGTATACGTTTTAACAGAGAAAGAAGGTGGTCGTAAAACCCCATTCTTTTCCGGTTATCGTCCTCAATTCTATGTGCGTACCACCGACGTAACAGGCTCAATCAAGTCCTTCACCGCCGATGATGGTAGTGAAGCGGAGATGGTGATGCCTGGAGACCGTATCAAGATGACTGTAGAACTGATCAGCCCGATCGCGATCGAACAAGGAATGCGCTTTGCAATCCGCGAAGGTGGTCGTACCATCGGTGCTGGGGTAGTTTCTAAAATCGTCAAGTAGTTGATGATCAATTTTAATTGAGTAACAAGCAGGGATGGTATGATGCATCTCTGCTTTTTTACCTATTTTATAAATTGGAAACAGAAACAATCAAAATCCGGAAAGTAATTTTTTGATTTTGACCGGCGTTGGTATATATTTCATATATATTTCCGTTTCTTTCTAGTACAAACAATCAGAACCAGGAAAACTGAAAAAATGGCTACTTTACAGCAGCAGAAAATTAGAATTCGTTTAAAAGCTTTTGACCGTCGCTTACTCGATACATCTTGTGAAAAAATAGTTGATACCGCAAATCGTACTAATGCAACAGCGATCGGTCCAATACCTTTACCTACAAAACGCCGCATTTACTGCGTACTTCGTTCTCCTCACGTAGATAAAGATTCGCGAGAACACTTTGAAACCCGTACCCATCGACGGATTATCGATATCTATCAACCTTCCTCCAAAACCATTGATGCTTTGATGAAACTGGATTTACCTTCGGGTGTGGATATTGAAGTTAAACTTTAATTTCAATTCAACGTTATTTCGATGAAACTAGTCCAATCATCATTCGTCGGGTTTTTAGCATGAGTATCTGTAACACGTAAAAAGACTGGAAGTAGGTCACGCCCCGTCTTTTTAAAGCGGGGTGGAAAACCGACTCAAGCAGATTTATCTGCATTTCAAAAAATGGTAAACTATCTGTAGCAAGTAGGAATAACCATCTACGCGACGAAGCAATCCTAGTACGGTGAAATCCCCGCAACGTAGACCCGGCTATTGATTAGCGCGACTAAACGAGCAAGTAATGGCAGGATGTTGAGCGTACCGAATTGGCATTGTGATGGACTCGGAACGCGAAATAATTAGTCAAAGTAAGCGCAATTGCAGCATCTTTAAAGGTAGTTGTTTTGAGCGTCTAGGGGGATATTTGACTATCCCTTTTATGCAAGTCTTAAAGAATCTGCCTCTTTTTAAAGGGCAGAGTGTCAAGCTTACAAATTTTGATCAAAACTCGACTTATATACTTGGCTGTTAATCAATAAATCACAACCCATAAAATATACATCGTGTCAATAGATATTTGTTACCCTTGGAAATTTTTCTAAGGGCTTTTTATTAACATAAGTTCAACAGGGTGGAACGAGTCATTAAGAAGTCGGGTTTTTTCCGATATAAATATCGGTAACATCAAAAAACACTCATCAAAACCCGACTTCTAACAAAGATGAAAAATTAAGGTTTTACAGCTTGTTTTCATCGGGATTCAGTAATCGAGGATTCAGCATCGAATTCACGTGAAATATCTGTAAAACAAGATAACCGTTCTAAAAACTCGAATTCTACCGAACAAGAAAAATAAAGCTTTAAAAGCATATTCCCAAGCAAAAGTGATTGAGGAATCGTCAAATTCAAGTTTTGTTAGCGCTTCAAAACGAGTTTAGGGTAAAATATAAAGAAAATAGAGTTTTTTCCACAAAGAAATACTTTTATGTATAGTAAAAATATAAATAACTGTAAATATGACTTCCTCTTCTAAAATCGCAGTTCGCGAACTACCTCTGTTTCCATTACCAGATGTAGTTCTGTTCCCTACAAGACCATTACCTCTACATATTTTTGAATTTCGCTACCGAATCATGATGAATACGATTTTGGATAGCGATCGCAGATTCGGGGTATTAATGGTAGATCCAGCTAAAGGTACGGTTGCTAATGTTGGCTGCTGTGCGGAAATCATTCATCATCAACGATTAAAAGATGACCGAATGAAAATGCTAACTGTAGGACAACAAAGATTTCGCGTTTTAGAGTACGTTCGCGAAAAACCTTATTTTGTTGGGTTAGTTGAGTGGATTGATGACGAAGAGTCGAAATTAGATTTACGACATGAAGCATCCGAGGTAGAACAGTTATTACGTGACGTTGTAAGGCTTAGTGCTAAATTAACCGAGCAAAATATCGAACTACCACAAGATTTACCAGCTTTACCTAAAGAATTATCTTATTGGGTAGCCAGCAATCTTTACCGTGTTGCTCCAGAGCAACAATTACTTTTGGAAATGCAAAATACTGCCGATCGCTTACAACGAGAAGCAGAAATTTTAACTTCAACTCGCAATCATTTAGCCGCTCGTACCGTTCTTAAAGATACATTAAATCAAACTTTGTGATTAACAATTAAGAATGGGTTATTAATTAGTAATTAAATGGAGTTTATCAAACGTAAAAATTGTGTTTTAAGAACTTGAGTAATATTTAACCTGAAAATATAGGAGCCAAATTACGAGTTAAAACATATTAACTATTTGTCCTAATTTTTAATTTAAAACAACGATTCTGTTGATAAAACATTATAACTACCAAAAATTTTCAGGATTTCTGTGTAATTAGACAATTCAGCTAAAGCAGATTGCATTTCTATGGAAGCAGCATTTGCTTCTAAATCGATGAAAAACAAGTATTCTCCTAGAGAACGTTTTGTTGGGCGCGATTCAATTCTGCTGAGGTTGATATTTTGCTTGACGAAAACTTGCAGAGCTTTAACTAATGCACCGGGTAAATTTGCTGGTACACTAAATGCTAGTGAAGTATAAAAAGCGGTACTTACTGACATTTGAACATTTAGATCGCGATATACCATTTTGCTGATGCTTTGGTTATCAGACTGACTAATTACCCAAAAACGAGTACAATTTTCTGGGTAATCATTAATACTGTTTGCAAGCACAGGTAGATTATATAGTTGCGCGGCTCTGCGGGATGAAATAGCTGCCGCAGCTTTAGCATTTTTTAATTGTTGTAGTGCTTCTGTCGTAGAATTACTAGGAATTAACTGTACATTAGGGAGAAACTTATCCAACCATTTTTGACATTGAGCCAATGCTTGTGGATGAGAATAAACGGTTTCGATACTATCTAAGTCTTGAGAACAGGAAATTAATGCATGAGTTATAGGCATAACTAAAGCTAACTGAATTTGTAGATTTTCTAGCTGCCAAAGTGTATCTAAAGTGACAGTAACCCCTCCTTGAATAGAATTTTCTACAGGTACTACTGCTAAATCTGCTTGACTATTAGCTACAGAATCAAGTGTTTGGAAAATGCTCGGATAAGGACGCAAATAAGCTTCGGTATTAGTAGTTTTAGTTAGCCAACTGACATAATACAAGGCTGCTTGTTCTGCATAAGTACCCAGAGGTCCCAAATGTGCAATTGATATCATATTGATAAAACCTTTAGTTTTTATATTTTATTACTTATGTTGGCTTAAAACTGGAGTATTTTGAGTTCTAAGATGTTTTTAAGAGTTCAAATAGCAAATAAAATACCAAATTTATAACCTTAAATAGATACTAGAATTAACAAAAATTTTTATAATCAGTAAAGAGTATCGAGTTTTCACAAAAACAAAAACCTATATTCTTGTAAAAAAAATATAATTATCGACAAATTGTTGTCGCTTAACTATGGCTACTAAATTTAAAGCCTGTCAATCTGTAGAAATTCCCGTTCCATACGAGCCTATTCCAATTAAGCATTACTTACGTCAACCCCAACGCTTGGTTAATGCAT
>JBHJOU010000136.1:0-5548 GCA_050329355.1 Rivularia sp. (in: cyanobacteria) | reverse complement strand
TTTGAATCTTGGCGGATTCCTGGTAATCTATGTTTTGATCATGACAAAATTTTGCAAGATTATTGGCGCTATCGTCATTATGGGATAAGACCATCTGTGAATTTTAGATTTTAGATTTTAGATTTTGGATTGATTATCTTTTTAGCCGGGAATTACCTTTCCCGGTAGAATGCTGGGCTTGTTCGCAAATTTTCGACATTTGATTTTTTTAGTCACCTTTAATACAAAAAAAACGAGATTATACTGGGTAAGTTGTATTTAAAGGTGCATGATGAACGCTGATGAACTTTTAAAAAAATATGCAGCAGGTGAGCGAAAATTTCAAGGAATAAATTTGAGAGGATTGGATTTAAACAGTGCTGATTTAAGCGGAATCGATTTACAAGGAGCAGATTTAACTGGATGCAATTTAGATCAAGTGAACCTGAGTAAAGCAAACCTAAATTCTGCAAATTTAAGTAGAGCATCTCTATTGAAAGCCAACTTAAGTGGAATAAATGGTTGTCATGCGAATTTTACGTTAGCAGAACTCGCTGATGCTGATTTGAGTAAAGCCGAACTATGTAATGCGGAATTTAAAAACGCTAATTTGGATAATGCTAATCTTAGCAATACTCAATTAAATGATATCGAGTTCAATAAAACATCATTATTCAAAGCGAATCTTGCAGCAGCTAAATTATTTAATTCAAGTTTTATTCAAGCAAATTTGGCTGAAACTGATTTAACTCAAGCAGATTTAAGCGATACATTGTTTAAAAATACTAATCTCCAAAAGTGTAAACTCAGGGGAGCGGATTTAAAACAGTGCGATTTATCAGGTGGAAATTTAGCTGATGCTGATTTGGTAGGAGTATATCTAGAAGATGCAAACCTGACAAAAGCTTGCTTACAAAATGCCAACCTTCAAGGAGCCGATTTACAAAACGTCAATCTCACGAAAGCTAACTTAAATAATGCAAATTTGAAAAAAGCCGATTTAACCAACGCGAATATTTATGGCGCGACATTTGAAAATGCTGACCTAACTGGTGCGATAATGCCTGATGGGGAAATATATCAAGTACAGATAGAATCCCCTCAATCCGCAGCATCTTTATTTCAGGTGGAATCTATGACTCGTAAAGTTATTAAAACTGATAATGCACCTGCACCAGTGGGACCTTATAATCAAGCTATTGCCGCATCCGGTGAAATGATTTTTGTTGCTGGACAAATTGCGATCGATCCGAGGGCGGGAAATGTTGTTTACACAGATGACGTGACGAAGCAAACGGAACGAGTAATGTCTAATCTGGAAGCTATTTTAACGGCAGCTGGTGCGACGTTTGAAAATGTTGTCAAAACCAGTGTATTTTTAAAAAATATGGATGATTTTGCGGCGGTAAATGCAGTTTACGCAAAATATTTTGATGAAGCAACAGCTCCGGCTCGTGCTTGTGTTGAAGTTTCGCGTTTACCAAAGGATGTTTTGGTTGAAATTGAATGTATCGCAATGGTTTAAAGTTGAATTAAAGGGTTGGGGAGAATAGGGAATAGGGAATAGGGCAATTTTCCGAAATAAATCTATTTAAAATTGATTCTATAAATAAGTAGATTTGGCGAATACATTTTAAGGTGGGTGTTACTCACCTTTTTTTAACTTAAATTCGATTCGTTTTTGAATCTGAATCTAAGAGGATGTTTTGAAAGATCAAGTATGAAATTAGACGTTTTAAAATATCCTTTTAAACTATTACTAAATATGGTGTGAGAAATCGGGTTTTTATGATAAATATCTGTAAAAAAAGACAAATCTGAGAAAAACCCGACTTCTGTGATTATCATCGTAGTCTCTATATAATTTACAGGTATAATTATTTGATTAATATGAAACTTAAACACAAACATTGTTGAAATGACTACTAATAATATTCCACCTTGGCAACAAAATACAATAGTACATCATAGTAAAATTTTGATGTTGAGTTTCGAGCGTTGGACTGGACGTACTTTGTTAAATTGTACAGGTTCTGCTGAGGAAGTAACAAAAGCATTATTTGAAGCAGATTTTGCTTTGGTATCTCATGGTATAGAAGCAGATCCAATTTTTAACTATGGTAATCGCAAAGCGTTACAACTATGGGAACTTTCTTGGGAAGATTTTACCTCAATGCCTTCACGTCAATCCGCACAGCAAGTAGTTCAAGAAGAGCGCGATCGCCTTTTAACTGAAACTACTACTAAAGGTTTTACTTGTTATTCGGGGATTCGTATTTCCAGTAATGGTAAGCGTTTTCACATAGAAAATGGTATGATATGGAACCTTTTGGACGCAGGAAATCAATATTTTGGTCAAGCTGCGATGTTTTCTAATTATAAATTTCTCGATTAATTTTCAATTAAAGTTGCATCAACACCATACTTTTTTAGCCTTCTTAATAATAATTGTCCTTGATGTTTATATATAGGATATTCTAAAGTACTTGGTAAATTATTCATTAAATTTCGCGCTGTTTTTTTGTTACAGCCACTAACAAAAGCGATAATCGCAGATGCTTTGAGTATGATATCTTGCGATGGTGCTTCTTTGACAAATAATTTACAATTGGGAAGTTGGCGATCGCCATGTTCAATTTTTTGTAAACTATCAAAATTTCCCAGAATAACAATTCTATCGCCAGCTTCTAAAGGCGATTTATCCCAGTAACTAGGCATGATTTTAGGATGGGATTGTTTATATGTTTGGTAGAGAATAGGTACGACTTCATAACCATAAGCAATTTCAAACAAGAAATATCCATTTAAAGTATCTTCTGGTTTGATAGTGTATTCTGCAACTAAAATAGTTTGCTCGTTCATCCGCAACATATTACGAATGTGTTTACCAAAAGCATTACTTACAAATGTTTCTGCTGCAAGTTCATAATCATTAATTACTTTTGCATAAGGTAAATATTCCTTAATTTCGTTGGTTTTATGATAGTCAAAAGTGCGAATAATTAAAGTACAGTTAGGATTTACTTGATAAGCTTTTAAACTAATATTGATGTTGTCATCTTCATTATCTGTAACAACAACAACGCTTTTAGCATTAGCAAGATTAACTTTTTGCAAATTATCAACAAAATTACCAATCAATAATTGCATTTGTGGTAAAACACTGCGTTTTACCTTTTTATCATTCATTCCAAATACTGGTTGCTGCCATTTTTGTAAAAAATCTGCAATTTTCTCTCCCAGTTGACTTAAACCAATTACAACAATATGGTTACGTTTAGGATAAATAAATAACTGTTGAAATTTTTCGTTTAATACCCATTGAGTTAACCAAGCTTGTAATACACCCATCAATAGGATACCACTAAGCATATAGAAAAAATTTATCAATCTTTCTAATATCTCTGGTTGTAAAATTGTTTGTTTATCGTCTCTCAAATAAACAGCATCATATCCCCCCAAAAGCATCACAGCAGAGGTATATAAAGCTTTTAATGGATGGTATTCTAAAGTAATAGTTAGAATTACAACACCAATAATTAATAAAATCAACCAAGTTAAGAATACGATGCGGATAATTGGTTGATTGATTTGCTGTTTAATCCATTCTTGTAAAGCCAGAGCTTTTTGCCCGCCTTTTTTTCTAGATAAAAAATCAATGATTTGCTGTTTAAAACTGTTATCTTTTTTTGAGGTAACAGAATTTGATTCACCATATAAATTAACTAACTTATTATTAACTTCTATATAAATAACTTCATCATTGGGATGCAAGATTAAATTAGGTTTCCACTTGTGAAATAAAGTGGGAAGCTGTTTTCTAGCGGGAATATGACTGAGTATTCGACAATCTTTAGTATTAATTTGATGTAATTGACGACTCCGCCATTTATGATAGGGATGAATTTTAACTTTAAATATCCCCACCCATTCATCTTGCAATTGAAAAAAACCGCGATTTTCATCTCCTAAAGCACGGGTTGCAATTACTTGTGCTGGTAATTCTGTTGCATCACAAACTATTAAATTATTGATATTTAACTCGTTTTTATCATGTAAATTCTTTTGAGATGAGCGTACAATTACACGAGCTTGAAGATTAAGTTTACTTATTTCATGGGCTACTTTTATATTTACTAATTCATCATCTGTAACTATCAATATCGCTCGACATTCTTTGATGTTAGCTTGTTGTAAAATATCTAATTCTTGAATATCGCCAACTAAATAATTATTTTTAATAGAATTTGCTATCCCATCAACTTCCCATTTAATCCTTTCTTGTTTATCAATTGCAATTACAGATACACCAAAATTTTTGAGTAGTTTGACACAATGTTGACCTAAACTACCCAAACCACAAACTATAAAATGCGAAGATTGAGCCGATTGATTCTGTTGTTCAGATAACGACATTAAGGAAACCTATATAATTATAATTTTTGGCTTCGAGTAATTAATAGTGATACGTGTATTTCGATTTGCAATCGAATAATAATTTGATCAAATGGGATAAATGCAATAAATAACTCAAATAATAAATATATTTTTTGTGATGATTAATTGTGAGAAATACAACAATTAACTTTAAATATAGGAAGTATGCCAAAAATATTATATATAAGTATTTTTTGATAATTTGATGTTTGAACTACGCTAATGAGAAAAAAAAATTAATAATTAAATTAATTCATCATAATTTAAATAATATTCATTTAAATTAACGTGAGTTCGATGTTCATTATTTCGATTCGGCGATTATGATAAGGAAACTGTAAAACCTCGATTATTCGTGGGGTTATAAGTCGGGTTTTTATGATGATTGTTTGTTACAACCCAGATTTATCTTAAAAATCCGACTTCTTTCTATTCCTTGAATTCGTGTTAAATTAAATTTAATCTGATATTAAACAACTATCAAGAGTAATCTGCGATCAAAATAGAAAAAACCCGGTATTCTCAAAAAAACCGGGTTCCTTAAAATTGTAATATTGTTATATACCTGATAAATTATCCAAAATTCAAACGTTGTGATTCTATTGAAATTGAAAACTTACTGAAATCCAAAATCCTCTTCTGTTGTTATTGGTATTTCCGTTTCAGAAGGTGATTCTCCAGAAAATTCGATTTCACGATTTTCTAAAGTCTCTGAAGGTTGTTCCCCTTGCTCATTACCAGGAATAACGACAGACGACTCAGAAGCATCTTCAACTGCTGTTGCTGGTTGCTGTTGATTTTGAGATGAAACAATTTCTTGCATCAACTGCTCAATGACTTCTGTTTGTTCAATGTTACCTTGTTTGCGATATTCTTTATGAGCGCGTTTAAGAACTTGTTGAGCTTTCTTCAATTCCCCTTGCTTGTAAAAAGCTACTCCCAAATTGTAATAGGCAGAAGGATTATTTGGAATGCGACGAATCGCTTGAATATAAGTCTCAATCGCTTCGGGAGTTTGACCTCTAAGCGCTAATAAACCAGCTAAATTATTATATGCTGCAATATTCTGGGGATTTAAAAATAAAACTTCTCGGTAAGCAGAAATCGCTTTACCTGTATCTCCTTGTTGCTG
>JBHJOU010000223.1:0-2969 GCA_050329355.1 Rivularia sp. (in: cyanobacteria) | reverse complement strand
ATTTCTTTCAACCCTGCTTGAACAATTTCCCATTTTTGAGCGTGATTGCACACGGGATGAGAGCTATTAACCATACCTTGGGCTGCAATACCCAAACCCGTTAAAATTGCTAGAGCAGTAGTAGTTCCACCAACAACACATTCACCTATAACTAAATATTCATTTTCCTGATTGCGAGAAAGTTTTTCACCCCAAATAATTCCTTGATTTAACAAATTTTGTACCGTAGCAAAATCCATTGCTGCACCTTGGCTCAAGCATTTAGCCGGTACACCTCCCAAATCAATAGTTGGTACAGTTGGAGGTTCGAGTAAACCCGCATTAAATAAATAAACTGGAATACCTAGCGTCTCTACAACAGCACGAGTAATAAAAACCGGAGACGCACCCGCAATCAGTGGAGGTAAGGGATATCGCCCTTTTTTATTCGTTCCATAGTATAAAAACTCAGCATCTGCCAAAGCCGTATATTTTCGGTCTTCAGGAGTACTACCAGCAGCAGAAATACCAGGAATCAAGCCAGTTTCAGTGAAACCTAACACACAGGCAAATGCAGCTTTTTTGCTTTTATACTTAGCAACCCAAGCTTCACCTTGAGTAATATTTGTGTATATGCGAAGCATGGAATTGTTGGTGGTTAGTTGATGGTGGATGGTTGATGGTTGATGGTTGATAGTTGTTGGTGGTTAGTTGATGGTTGATAGTGGATGGTTGATAGTGGATGGTGGATGGTTAATAACTGATAACTGTTAACTGATAACTGTTAACTGATAACTGTTAACTGTTAACTGATAACTGTCCACTCATTCATAATCCATCAACACCTGTACCCAGTGCGGTGGCCGGGGTATGGAATTGCCTAATCGGTCTAATAATAACCATGCTGCTATGTGTACTACGAATAAATATATAAAATTATTAAGTAATATTAAGCAAATAGCACCAATTTGAATTAGGAAGGGGCTGGGTGTTGTGAGGATTCCTAAGTTAACAAATAACCATTCTAAAATGTTGGTTACTTGGTTGATCAAGTAAACCCACAAGTCTTCACCTGAGAGTAAGGATAGTAGCCACAGACGAAAAAATACACCTATTGTACCAAGAAGGGTAGCCAAACTGATGGAAACAATCCAAGGAACCCGTCGCTGCCATGCTGAACCTAGAAGTACTCCCATAAAAGCATAAGGTATGACAAATAGCATACTCCTAGTTGGTCCCATTAATACTAATAGCAGCAAACCGGAGGTTAAAGCTGACATCCATGCGGCTCTGCTATTCCAGCGTAGATAAACTAAAGCGATGGGGATAGGGAAAAATACTTTAAGAAGACCTAAAGGGAAATAAAAATTAATAAACCAAATCAAACTCCCGGTACTTGCCAAAAATGCCGTTTCCACCATTTGTAATGGTGCATCGACTTGAAACTCCGGAGTAGCCAAATCCTGATTGTTTGAATTGTTGGATGGATTTTGATTAAAGGAATTGTTTCCCCCTTTATCATCCGCAGAAGAATTAAGAATATCCATGTGAAAGACACTTCTCGCGATCGGTTAAATTATCATCTGTTCTAACGCTGAAACATCCGGAATACAAATAACATCCCCACTACGTTGAATCAATTTTTTCTTTTCTAACTTAGTTAGTACCCTAGTTACGGTTTCTCGCGCCAGTCCGCTCAAGCTGCTTAATTCCCGATGTGGTAAATTAGGAATCTCCACACCCGTGGAATTTTTTATTCCTTGTCCTTCTGCCAAAAATAACAAAGTATCTGCCACGCGAGAAGCTGAATCCGATTCCCGTAATCGTAAGCGTCGGTTAACTTGTCGCAACCTACGAGCCATTAACTGTGCTAATCGAACTCCCGCTAAAGGTTCCGTGTTGAGTAATGTAATAAAATCGTGGGATGGTAAACTACCGATTTGAGTAGAAGTTAAAGTAATAACATCGGTGGAGCGAGGTACTTCATCTAATGCAGCCATTTCACCAAATAATTCTCCTCTACCAAGAATATTTAGTGTTAATTCTTTACCTTCTAGATTGTAAGTGCGAATTTTGACCCAACCCTCCACAATAAAATATACGGAACCACCCCAATCATTTTCTAATAAAATTACCTGATTAGCTGGGTGAGAGCGACTAACAAGATTGCTTAAAGCTGATTCAATGGCGGTTTTTGGTAGCCCTTCAAAAAAAGGAGTTGAGAGAGTTACTTCTTTGGCAAGAGGGTGCAAACTATACCTATCTTCCATTGGGACATTTTGATTTTAGCTGTAATACAAATTACTTTCCAAACTAGCTTGTGGCTCAACCTATCAAAGCACAGCCCCAGGCAAAAACAAAACAAAACAAAACTAAACTATGTTACACAAAAAAATAACCAAGTAACTGTTAATCAGCCGCACCATGGGAATCAAGAGTGAGCGGCAAACGCAGTAATTGAGAATGCCTTGATTTTTCTGAGTTGTCGGCAAGCTTTCCAGGGAACTTATGAACTTATTTAAAATTGGGTTTAAACTAAGTACAACTTTTATCCGAATTTACCAAAACCCAGCAGTGCCAAGATAATTACTCGTTATATTTACTATTGATGGGATTTTCCCCAAATCCAACACTAAAAGATACAATTTATAATTTAAATCCAAATCCAAATCCAAATCCAAATTCAAATTCAACTTTAAATTTAAACTGAAATTCAAACCGAAAATTACTTAGTCACAATTATGTCAACAGACTACGACTAGCTCAAAACTCGATTAATTCCCATATTCATATTGTTCGTATTGTACTCTTGACAATAACCTAATAACTACCTGATAGATAATATTACTTTTAGTAATTCTAAACTGATTGCGTTCACTGCTGGCGATCGCCATTACATCCGTAAAGTTCACAATAAGGAAAATCAACGTGACTTCCCGCGCAAACCAAATCCAAAGCATGATTGCAGATATTGATCAATTACTCGCTCA
>JBHJOU010000185.1:0-25866 GCA_050329355.1 Rivularia sp. (in: cyanobacteria) | reverse complement strand
GTATGTATGTCCAAAACCCCATCCCGCTTCCTGAAAACTATCCCTCATTAAATGATGCATTTGAGAATAAGTTTCTGATGTATCGGTAAAATTACAATCACACATGAATATTACCGGCTCATTGTACTGTTTGATCATATTAGTTAAATAAGATACTTCCGCAGCGCGAGTGGTATACCAATATTTAGCTAACTTTAATAATTTGTAATGAGGATAATTTGGAGTCAAATGTGCAACAATTACTTCTAGAGGTTCTCCATTATTTAAGCGGAGTGTTACTTGGATTGCTCGTTGTATCGGTGGTGCAGGTAAAGTGATAAATTTATCAATGGGAAAGCGACTCAAAATACCTACATTATGAGAAAGTTCAACAGGATGGAAAGCATGATAATGGTAATCTTTACTAAAGCGTTCAATTAGAATAGGTACTGTTTGCGGAGCTACTTCTTGTAAACCGATAATATCAGGATTATTTTCAGCTACAATTTTGTTTATTGAATCATAATCATCGTTACTAAAAAGCATATTGAAAGTCATTGCTTTGATAGTTTGTTGATTTTGGGAAATAGGAGCCGATAAAGACGGTACAAAAAAGGAACTATACAAACCAATAAATATACCTAAAGGGAAACAAAGTCCCAAAAATAAGCGCCATCTACGAAATAAAAGTGCAAACGGCAAGAATATAATTAATGGCACAAATATATATAGCGCTACAGTATTAATTAAGGCTAACCACCATAAACTATCAAAGAAAATAATCCGGAGTAAAATCCACAAAGAAAACAAAAGAAGATAAACCCATGTGATACGGGAACTAAATGTAGAAAACTTCATTATCATTAATAAATCAAATATATATAATCACTCGTTTAAAAATAGCACTTCTTACGCATTTTCACCGTTTAATAAAAGATATATATCTAAGATTTTTTTTATTTGTATACAGAATAAATTATCTATAAATAATCAAAATACTCTTTTGAAAAAATAGTCTTTTAAAAATATAGAAAGACTATATCTCACAATCATTTTTGTATTTTAAAAAACTAATTATTCTATCTCTACAACATCACGATTCTTAAGCAGCATCGCTGGACGCAATATAAAAGCAATATAAAATATTAAATCAAAGAGGTCTCATTTAATATAATAATGAGACCACAAGATTAAAATTAAATTTACCTGCATAGCAGCTTAAGTTTTTAGAAAGCCCTACTTATTGGCGATCTTTAAATTCACATGGGGATTGGCGGTGATGGCTTCACCTTCTCCGAGACGTTTGAGGATTTCTGTTACATCTAAACCTGTGGTTTGCCGCAGTTGTTCGATGAAGGCAGCCATACGGGTAGCGGGACTACCACTGTTGGCATCAACAAAAGTGATATTTTTAACATTGACTTCGGGAATACTGGATGCCATTGCTTTGAGTAGAACATCAAGTTTTTGCAGTAAGAAAATTTCTCTAGCGCTATCTCCAGCACTCTTCCAAGATTCGGCGAGTTTGCGGATACCTTCGGCTTGAGCTTTACCGTCTTCGATAATTTGAGCAGCGTTGGCTTTGGCGATCGCGATGGCGCGTTTGGATTCTGCTTCTGCGGGAGCAATGGTGTCGGCTTGGAGTTGTTGTTCGATTTGTTTGATTCGTTCGGTTTGTACGGCTAGTTCGGCTTGAGTGCGGGCGATTTCGGCTCCGACTAAAGATTCAGCTTCAGCGATGAGTGCTACTCGTTTGGTTAAAGCATCACGAACACGTCTTTCGGCATCGGCTTTGGCAATTTCTAAGTCGCGTTGGATGCGACGTAGGGCGGTAATTCGTTCGTTTTCGGAGGAACGAATTATAGATTCGGCTTGAGCTTTAGCTTCGGCAATGCGTGCATCTCGTAATAATTCGGCTTGTTGTTTACGACCGATAGAATCTAAATAACGGACATCATCGGAAATATTTTGAATTTGTAAACTATCTAAGACTAAACCCAGTTTTTCTAAATCGTCTTCGGCTTCTTCCAGTAATGTTTTAGCAAAGGTAATTTTATCGGCGTTAACTTGTTCTGGTGTTAAACTAGCGAGAACTCCGCGTAAATTTCCTTCTAATGTTTCTTGGGCTAATTTTTCGATATCCTTACGACTTTTACCAAGCAACCGTTCAATAGCATTATGAATTGTTGGTTCTTCTCCAGCAATTTTGATATTGGCAACACCGTCAACAGTTAGAGGAATACCACCTTTAGAATAGGCATTAACTACCTTTAAATCAATAATCATGTTGGTCAGATTCATTCGATAAGTCTTTTCCAACAAGGGAGTTTGGATACTACTACCACCTTTTACTAAACGATAACCAACTTCCCGACCATCTGCAAGACGACGTTTTCCCCCAGCGAAAATCAATACTTCACTCGGTGGACAAATATGATACAAATTTTTAATTACTAAAAAACCTGCACCAGCCCCTGCACCAAAAATTCCTAATAGTAACCCAATTAGTTCAATCATTATTTATTATCTCCGTATATCGCAGTTTGTTATTTGTTTAAGAAGTCAATTTTTTCAGATAGGTATCTTTAACACCAAATAATCTTTTTGAAAACCCAACTTCTGATAACTCCGAAATTTTTAGTCTGGTAATAAGTCAATTTTTTCAGATAGGTATCCTTAACACCAGATAATCTTTTTGAAAGCCCAACTTCTGATAATTCCGAAATTTTTAGTCTGGGAATAATTCGGGTTTTTTCGATAGGTATCTTTAACACCAGATAATCTTTTGAAAAACCCGACTTTTCATAAATCGACTTCTTATAAATCCAATGTTTCAGTTGAGGCTAATAAACGTCTTTCTTGACTGCGGTTCAAAGTTCCCATCACATCAATTCCCAAAGTTTGATTCATCATTTCTAGAAACTGAGTGAGAATTTCTGGATAAACTTTCATTAAACTAGCGAGAGATTTGCCATCACCATTGTCAACCACATTGATATTTTCTAGTTGCAATCTTCCAGGAATTTGCGTCGCTTGGTTGAGAATCATTTCTAACTGTTGAATCATAAATAATTCACCCGCATCAACACCAGTGTGGTTCCATACTTGAGCAAATATTTCATTGACTTGGGCAGCAGCTAAAGCATTTTCTGATAAGGCTGCGGCTTGTCCCCTTGCTAGTAATTCTTGAGCTTGACGTTTGGCTTCTGCTGGTAATACTGTGTCGGCCTCCAAACGCAATCTTTCTAATTCGGCGCGAATTTTTTGTAAAGTTTGTTCAAATTTAGCCCGTTTTTCGTTGGCCGCAGCGATGGTAATTTCTTCTTCAGATTTGGCTTGCTGTTCCAGTTTGGCTTTGATTTGACGTAATTCGTTTTCCTTTTCCACAACTATGATCCGATGTTGAGTTTTGGCAACTTCGGCTTGTTGTTGACATTCAGCTTCTATCCGTTCAGCTTCTCCAATCGCATCCGATTCCGCAATTTCCGCATCTCTAATCACATGAGCGATAGATTTACGACCGATAGAACGTAAGTAATCTACATCATCGGAAACACTTTGAATTTTCAGTGTATCGATTTGTAAACCCAACTTCATCAAATCACGACTGACATCCGAAGCAATACGTTCAGCAAATTGTAACCGATCTTCATTAACCTGTTCTGGTGTTAGAGTTGCTACCACACCGCGTAAATTACCTTCTAAAGTTTCCTGGGCAACACGAGCAATCGTCGAGCGATCGCAATCCAAAAATCGTTCGATGGCATTACCAACAATATTCGGATCGCCAGAAATTTTCACATTGGCGATCGCCTGAATATTTAAGGGTGTTCCTCCTCTAGAATAAGCATTTGTGACCTCTACCCGTACCGGCATAGTTGTCACATCCATGCGTTTAATCGTTTCCAGAATCGGAATTCTCATCGCCCTTCCTCCCGGTAAAACGCGATAACCAATGTCATGGCCATCCTTAGCTTTATATTTGCGTCCCGATATAATCACCACCTCATTCGGTTTGCAAATACACAAAAAAGATTTCAAAAACAAAACTGCTGTGACACCAGCAAAAATAGCCAAAGCAATGGGAATACTGGTAGCCAAAAGGCCATCAATCCTAGACATTTGTACTCTAGTTGAAGTACTAACTGGAACTTGAGCAATTTGTACTACAGCGACATGATTATTTTCAAAATAGGAATTCATAAAGAGAATTTTGGATTTTAGATTTTAGATTTTGGATTACAGGGAATTGTTAACAGTCAACTGTCAACTGTTAAGCGAATCTTCCGAGACGACCAAAACTTGATTTCTTCTAGCTTCGACAATCAAAACGCGATCGCCTTTGTTAAAAAATCCGGATTCTTCGGTAATGGCGGTGAAATCTATAGTTGAGCCGTGAATCGCTAATCGTACTTTTCCTTTTTCAGTCGAACTAAAAGGAACTTCGACTACCGCCAAACGTCCAATCAAGATATTGGTTGACACCATACTATCCACTACTTCACGCTGTCGCCTCAGAGCAATTAAGGAAACAATGAAGAATCCCACAGCAACCCCAATCGCGATCGCAATTAGGGCAATAAGTATTATTTGAAAATTCATGTAAACTAACTCGATTTGAACAAGCTAATCAAGTATTTCATCTTTTGCCGACTCAAAAGCTCGAATCATATTCAGAAATTATTTTCTGTTCACATTTTTTAGTAACTATTAACTGTTGACGGTTGACTAATACATACACAGCAAGAACTCAGAAAATTATGCGATTATCCCGAACACCGTAGCATCTTAGATAGAGTTCTATTTGTCAACTACATTAACAGACTTCTCAATTCCGCAAAGAACTGCTTTTTTACAAATTAATTAAAAATAAAAACTTTTTAAGGATTGTTATTGCCGTTATCGCAATCCGTGTAGGATTCATGAGAAAACTCAGATATTTAGAAATCTTTGGGACGTTTGTAGTGACTATGAATCTTCGTGCTTGTCCAGTCATAAAATTGACAGCTTAATTATACCGCAACCGGAACTAACTTGCTCAGAAATTGCGTGGATTGAGAAAATAATTTACAAAGCAGAATCAAAAATGTGTTGCGCTGTAAGGTTCAAATCAGGGAATAGAGGAGATACAAGTTGGCTGTCACCTGTAAATTGGGTAGTTTGGTATTCACCATCAACTAATTCACAAATTGTAATAGTTCGTTGTTTGGGGTTGCCAATAAATCTTTTACCACCGAAAGCTGCGTAATCGACAATCCAGTATTCGGGAATACCCATTTCTTCATAGTCGCCAAACTTGTCATGATAATCATCTCGCCAATTTGTACTTACAACTTCAACTACCAAGGGAATTGATGCAGCTTGGATAAGTGTGGATTGTTTTTTCCACAAAGGCTCCGAAGCGAGATTGTCATGATTAACTAACAAAATATCTGGGGAATAGGTTGAGTCATTGTCAGGAGTTTTGACAAGTCCAGTTTTAGGGATACGGTAAGGTAATCCCAGACGCACATACTCTATAGTGATTTTTTCAGCTAAAAAACCAATCACATTTTCGTGTTCCCCTGTAGGTGGTGGCATTTCAATAATTATTCCTTTACGCAGCTCATAGCGTATCTCATTGTTAGGATACCATTCGATAAACTCCTCAAAACTTACTGACTTATTTATTGATTTATTTATTGCTTGGGTCATGGCAATTCCTGAAAGTAATCGAGAGAATCGGAATATTAGGAATATATTGGACTATTTCTATTTTGCGACTTTTTGATTGATAAAGATGAAAAACCACAGAATCCATCGAACTTGCGTTCACTTTGGGTAGGAATAAGCAAGACAATGTGATTTTTGGTTCATAAAATTGATTAATAAACGTTTTATATTTAAGGTTTTATATCAAAATGTTAGCAAGGGTGTGGAGTGCGTCAATTGTAGGAATTGATGCTGTAAAAGTGGGTGTGGAAGTGGATGTATCCGGAGGTTTACCAGCAATTGTCATGTTGGGTTTACCTGATAGTGCGGTACAGGAATCAAAGGAAAGGGTAAAAGCAACTTTAAAAAATGCCGGTTTTGCTTTCCCGATGCGAAAGATTGTAATTAACTTGACTCCTGCTGATTTGCGTAAGGAAGGTCCTTGTTTTGATTTACCTATCAGTGTAGGTATTTTGGCGGCTTCGGACCAAGTTAATCCGGATTTATTAGGTGATTATTTGTTCTTAGGGGAAGTTTCACTTGATGGTAGTTTACGTCCGGTAGCTGGTGTATTACCGATTGCTGCTGCGGCGCAAAAAATGGGAATTACGGGTTTAGTGGTACCTACTGATAATGCTCAAGAAGCAGCAGTTGTCAAGGGATTAGAGGTTTATGGTTTTGGGAATATCTCTGATGTCGCTAATTTTTTAAATAATCCTACCCGTCATCAACCCGTAAAGCTTGATCAAACTATAGAAGTCTCACCTGAGATCACATTTGTTCATCGTTTAGATTTAAAAGATGTCAAAGGACAAGCACACGCACGTCGGGCGTTAGAAATCGCTGCTGCTGGGGGACATAATTTAATCTTTGTCGGACCTCCCGGAAGTGGTAAAACAATGTTAGCAAGACGTTTACCCGATATTTTACCTCCTTTAGGTTTTGATGAATCCTTAGAAGTTACCCGCATTTACTCCGTTGCTGGATTATTAAAAAATCGCGGTAAATTAATTCGCGATCGCCCTTTTCGCAGTCCCCATCATTCGGCAAGTGGTCCTTCTTTAGTTGGTGGTGGTAGTTATCCTCGTCCCGGTGAAATTTCCTTATCACATAGAGGGGTACTTTTTCTAGATGAGTTAACAGAATTTAAACGAGATGTATTAGAATTTTTGCGTCAACCTTTAGAAGATGGTTACGTCACTATTTCCCGTACCAAACAATCTGTGATGTTTCCGGCACAGTTTACCTTAGTCGCGAGTACCAATCCTTGTCCTTGCGGTTTCTACGGCGATACAATTGAGCAGTGTACCTGTTCGCCGAATAAAAGAGAACAATATTGGGGAAAATTATCAGGTCCGTTAATGGATAGAATTGATTTACAAGTAGCAGTGAATCGTTTAAAACCCGAAGAAATTACCCAACAGCCCAACGGAGAAGCATCGGAAGTGGTTAGGGAAAGAGTTTTAATTGCACGGGAACGAGCATCCAAGCGATTTTTACAAGAAAAAGATATCCGCTGTAACGCTCAAATGCAAAGTCGTCATCTTCAGAAATGGTGCAAATTAGATGATGCATCTCGAAATTTATTAGAAATGGCAATTAGAAAATTAAATTTATCAGCAAGAGCTAGCGATCGCATTTTAAAAGTAGCGCGAACTATTGCAGATTTAGCAGGTGATGAAAATTTACAGCCACATCACGTTGCAGAAGCTGTTCAGTATCGCACTATAGATAGAATGCAATAATAAAAATTGGTAATGGGTAATGGGTAATTGGTAATGGGTAATGGGGATTCTCTTTTTAATCCAAAATCTAAAATCTAAAATCTAAAATCCAAAATCGTAAGGGCTATGCAAACAATTCCAGCGAGAGATATCAATCTTCGTTACTTGATAGATAACTTCGGGATTCAATTAGTCCGAAATCCCGAATTTTTCCCTGAATGGCAAAACGATTTATCGGAACTGATTGACAACGACAAACAACTACTTGATAAAATAAAAGATGGCTATTTTAACTTGCTTAATTATCCACCGTTATTAGAAGGAGTTGTTCGTCAAGCAATAACTGACCCGTTGCTGTTTATCGGTGATTTTTACCTTGCACCATTTTATGTCAAATCGGAAGAATCAATCGATATTGAAGTTCCCGACGAAGATATAATTATCAAAGGTCGCATTGATACTTTGGTTTTGCGCGACCAATTCTGGGTAATGATTATTGAATCGAAGAAAGCATCATTTTCAATTGAATCCGGTTTAGCGCAAATACTTGCCTATATGCTTGGTAGTCCCATCATTAACAAGCCGACTTTTGGAATGATTGCCACGGGTAGCGAATTTATTTTTATCAAGTTAGTTAAAGGTGATACTCCACAATATGGAACCTCAAAAGTTTTCTCAATGCGTAATCCTGAAAATGATTTGTATGATGTATTGAAAATTTTGAAGAAATTGATTGAAATTGCCAGTGTTTAAATGTTCAATAATATTAAAAATCCTTTTTATCGTCAACTGGTAATAGGTAATTGGTAATGGGTAATTGGTAATGGATAATTGGGAATTGGTAATTGGTAATGGATAATTGGTAATATAATTTTTAATTACTAACAACTGTCCACTGTCAACTGTCAACTACTCCCTCTTAAGTATAATTACTTTGTTCTTTACGCAGAATTGAGACTAAAGTAAAATAGATAAATCCCTAAATTCGCAGAACTATCAATGGATTGGAGTAACGTACTGCGAAGTTTACAATCTGACTTTATTAAGCGCTTAGCTGATGGTTGTTTGCTGCATTGTCAACGTGTTGGTCAATACAGTGAATTAACTGTCATATCTGGAGAAAGGTTAAAACAATTACGAGACTTTTGTTGGGTGATGGCTGAAAAATACAAGCGCGTTTCTTCAGTGCGCGATGTTTTTATTAGCTATCTTAAAGGAAAGTTGGGTGAGGAAGTTGTTAAGGAAAGATTGGCTGATTTTATTACTGAAGTCGATTATGAAAAACGCTTTGGTGGTGATGGTAATATTGATTTTACCTTGACTGATAATCCTTTAATTGGGATTGAAGTTAAATCTCGTCACGGTAATTTTGATAAGGTTCGATGGTCGGTTTCTGTTGATGAGGTGCAAAAAAATGCGGTTATTGTTTGCGTTTTGATTCAGGAAGAGGTAAATGAAGCGCAATCTGAATATCATCTGGTTTTGGCTGGATTTTTACCAACTGAAATGATTAAATTAAGGACTGGTAAAATCTCTTTTGGGATTCAACAGTTATTTTATGCTGGTGGATTACGTTGTTATTTGGAACAATTACAGGCTTCGACTAATTATATATCTCCGAACTCTCCTGGGCAGCAATTATTTAATAAATCAATAAATCAGAATGTTGTCACTCAAGTAAAAATCGAAGAAAATTCAAACCAAGTTTATATTGAGCAGGGTGATGAATGCTTTGAAAAACAACTTTATGATGCTGCTATTGAGAATTATACTCAAGCATTAAAAATTTGCGATCGCGATGCGACTACTTACTATAAACGCGGTAATGTTTATTATCATTTAAACGATTATACTCAAGCAATTATAGATTATATTCAAGCAATTAATATCAATCCTAATTTTGCCAAAGCTTATATTAAAAGCGGGTTAGCGCGATATCAATTAGCAGATTATTATGGAGCTATTGAAGATTATACTCAAGCAATTAGAATTAATTCTTATAATGCGCTAGCTTTTAAAAACCGTGGTGATGTACGTTCTATAATTGGTGATAGTCAAGGTGCAATTGAAGATTACACTCAAGCGAGAAAAATTAATCCTCATGTATCAGAAAAACAAAGATTAGAATCACAGGAAGTTATTCCCAAGATTGAAGATAATTCTCATAATTCTACAACGGATGATAATAAAGGTAATTTAGAACGCGAAAATCATCAACGAGCCATTGAAATTTTTACCCAAGTAATTGAAATTAGCCCTTCGGATGCAGTTGGTTACAAAAAACGCGGTAATGCACTTTGTGATTTAGGAGATTATATCAAAGCTATTGAAGATTTTACTTCTTCTATTCAGATTAATCCTGATGATGCGGATGTTTATGTTGAAAGGGGAAATGCTTTTTATCTGTTAGGTGATAAACCTGAAGCAATCAAAGATTACACTCAAGCAATTAAAATAAATTCTCACAATGCAGATGCTTATATCAATCGGGGAAATGTACGCGATGAATTAGGAGATACTCAAGGTGCAGTTGCTGATTTTCAAATAGCAGCAGAGCTATATCAAAAAGCTGGTAAAGTGCAAGAACATAAGGATACCAGAGAAAAGATTTTAGATTTGGAAATTGAAGAATCTCTTGATATTTTGGATTTTTAATAATAGTAATTTATTCAGTTACTTAAAACTAATTCTCAGGGAAAAATACAGCAGGTGAAAGATGGAACATTTCTGCACTCCTTTGAATATGTTCAGCCGTCATTTTTCGTTTTCCTTTAAGTACATCAGAAACAATTGACTCAGTTTTAAAAATAGGAATTAAATCTTTTTGCTTCAGCCCTAATTCCACCATTAAAGCTTTGACAAGCTCTATTCCATAAATATCTGGAACTAAGTCTTGTTTTTCTTCGTACTCTTCAATCAACATTCCTAGCAAATATAAATAATCTTCTTCGTCTTCAGTTAGCTTTTCTTTATCAAGCAAACTATCAACAATATTTTGAATCTTTTCTAAGTCTTCTTCAGATTTTATCGGGCGTGGAGGAAAAGATACAAGTAGGTTTGTGTAGTTATTTTGTGTATATGCCATTTGCCATTAATTTGTTGTTTATAGGAGAAAGAAGAATTGTTTAAAACAAACTTCTTTCCCTCTTATAGCGTTTCCCAGTCTGTTGAGGTATATTTCAGAACCTCACCCCCAACCCCTCTCCGTATATTAGGAGAGGGGAGGTAAAGCACAGCTTTATCGGGGGTGAGGTTAAGCTGTACCTCAGTTGCGAGAGTTAACGCTATATCATTATGCTAGCTAGTATTAACTATCAAACCATTCGTCATTTTTCCATTTATCTTTGTCGTATTCCGCATGAGTGAGGAAGTCACGTATAAATATAATTCTTTTTTGATAGTCTATATAAACTATTAATCTATAATTATTGCCTCCAATATTAAAGACAACGAAGTTTTTAACTTTATCAGGCAAAAAGAGAAAATTTTCTTTTATATCATTAAAACTATTCCAAGTTTGTGATTCTGCAATTTTTGTCCAAGTTTTTATACTTGCTTGAGCATCAGAATGAAGTTATATGCAAGTACACAAAAAAATAGGAGCCAGAAATTAATTCCTAACTCCTTATTGAATTGCGAATTGCGTTGCTTGCTTCTCGCGGTAGCAAGTATTGCGTTGGCGTAGCCTCTCCCTCTGGGAGAAATTGCGAATTGTCTTAATATCCGCCTTCTTCTTCGTATTCCGGCTGCTTTTCTTTAACTTTCTTGGGAATAATAATTGGTTTTGGTGCTTCCTCTTCTTCCCAAGCGTCTTTTTCTAAGTCGTCGTCGTAGGTTTCGTAGTCTTCGTATGCAGCAGTTGGGTAAGGCTGTGGTGATGGTGTTTGATACCTATCTTTACCAGTAGCTTCGCTCCAGTTGTCGTCTGGTTCTTCTTCGTAGCGGACGGATTCTTCATAGGGACGTGCTTCCATTGCACGACGACGTGGGGCTTCTTCGTAAGCGTCATCTTCCGTCCAAACTTCTTCTGCTAAGGGTTCTGGACGACGGACTCTGGGTTGCGGAGCTTCTAAAGGTACTCCCGATGGTAGTTGATTGGATGGTGCTATAGTACGAGGAGTGATATTGTAACCTTCTTCTTCACGTTCCCAAGGTGCTTTGCCAATACCTAAGCGTTCTAGTATACCAACGCTCAATTGAGTTACTCGTTCTTCTGCCCCTTCAAATACTATCAGTCGATTCGGACCGACGCTGACTACTTCGTCCATTGATAGTTCGTAGGTGCTGAGAACTTGTTCAGGTATTTGTGGTAGTCCTAAAGAAGCAATGACTATGGATTTAATGCTACCGTTAAGCCCATCAAATTTAAAGCCGCGTACTCTACCTAATACTTCTCCAGCTTCGGTAATTACTTCCCAGTTAACGAGGTTACTGTAAAGCTGGGTGTCTATATCTTCGATTACATCTTCGTTGCCAACTAAAATCACGTCACCGATTTGGTCAACGCTGCTTAAATACATATATCGTGGTATTCCAGAAACGGAGATCAGGCTGTCTCGTAAACCAAGTGCCACAACCTCTCGTCTATCAATATCAACCCACAATTGATTGACAATACCAAGTCTTCTCCCGTTGTCGCGGGTGATTACTTGGGTGTTTAAAATGTCCGAGCGCCGAATAATTTGTTCAGAGGTCATTTTATACCGAGTCCCGATCTCGAATCCGGTTTATCTATACACTATTATTAACAGATCGATCAAGCAGATGTATTGTCGGTTTTTAACTTAATCCCTAAAACTTGTGTATAAGCTCCACGGGCTTGAGTTACTCCGATTGTACGTTCGGCTGATTCTATCATTGGGCGACGCAAGCTTACAACTATAAATTGTGCTTGTTGTGCCTGTTGCTTAATCATTTTAGCTAATCGTTCTACGTTTGCCCCGTCTAAAAACATATCTACTTCATCAAATGCATAAAATGGCGATGGACGATACCTTTGTAGGGCGAAAATAAAGCTTAATGCTGTTAATGATTTTTCTCCCCCGGACATGGATGCTAAGCGCTGTACGGGCTTTCCTTTGGGGTGTGCGACTAAGTTTAAGCCGCTGTTAAATGGGTCTTCGGGATTATCTAATTGTAAGTAACCGTCACCGTCGGAAAGAACGGCGAAAATTGACTGAAAGTTTTCATTTACTGCATCAAAGGCTTCTTTAAAAGCTCTTTGTCTTAAGGTCGTAAAATTTTCAATTCTTAATAATAATTCGGTTCGTTCTGCTTCTAATGTTTCTAATTTTTCGCTGAGTTCGGCTAAACGTTGTTCAGTACGTTCGTATTGTTCTAAAGCCAACATATTGACTGGTTCCATGGCTTGCAGACGTTTGGCAAGGGATTTTAATTCTTTTTGGAGTTCTTCTAAATCAACTTTTTCGGGAACTTCTGGTAAAGGATTGGGTAATTCTCCGGAAATTGTTTGTAGTTCTGTTAACACTCTGTCTAATTCTTCACGACGGTTTTGTTGGCTTTCTTGCAGTTTTTGCACTTCCCATTCCAACTGTTGTTGACGTAACAGTAACTGTCGCAATTGTGCTTCTACTGCATCGCGTTTTTGTTTTTCTTCGCCTAAATTAGCTTCCATTTCCTGGATACGTTTACGAGTTTCGGAAATGGCTGCGGTTAATATTGTTTCTTGTTCTTTAAGACTATTAATTTGATTTTGCTGATTTACTTGTTGTTGCTGATATTCTTCAACTCGTCGCGTTGCATCAGTAATTTTTTCTTGTAATACTTGCTGTTGAACTTCCAGATTTTTTAACTTTTCTGCTTGTTCTCTCAAAGCTGCATCTTGCTGTTGTAACAGAATTTCTTGACTTTTAATTGTTGCTTGAATTTGCTGCCATTCGCTTGGTGTTTGGGATTCTTCTAACTGGGCTAATTCATAACGTAATTGTTGTAATTGTTGTTCTTGTGTCGGTAATTCTCCTTCTAATATTTCCAAACGTGATTGAGCGGTATTTAAACGTTCTGTATTCTGTGATAGTTGATTTTTGGCATCTTCTACCCGTTTAGTTAAATTCTTGACTTCTGTTTGTAACTGTTCTCGTCGTAACTGCTGTTCTCTTTTTCCTTGTCGGGTTTCGGTAAGTTGGGTAGATAATTCTTTTGTTCTTTCTTCAAGAGTATTGATTGCTTCCGTACAGCGTTGCAAAACTCGCTCGATTTCTACCAAACGGTTTCTTAAAGCTTTTACTTCCTCAGATTCCGTCGTCTCTACAGTACCAAAACGTAATGTCGATCGCTGTGTAACGCTACCACCAGTCATAGCACCGCTGGTTTCTAACAATTCTCCTTCTAAAGTTACAATCCGAAATTGTCCCAAATGATTTCTGGCTTGATTCACAGTTTCAAAGACAACCGTATTCCCAAAAACATAAGCAAATACATCATCGTAACGGGGTTCGCAATCAATTAAATTCACCGCATAATCGATAAAACCATTGGCATGACGCAGTTTACTATCCTCGAAAATACGTGGTGAACGAATTTTATTCAAAGGTAGAAAAGTGGCTCTCCCGGCACGTTTTTGCTTGAGTAATTGAATCCCAGCCGCACCAACGCTGTCATCTTCAACCACAATATGTCCCAAACGTCCACCTGCGGCAATTTCTAAAGCTAACTGAAAATTCGGTTCTACCCTTCCTAATTGCGCCACTAAACCGCAAACTCCACTCAACCCCGATTGTAAAATAATCTGACTGGCATGGGTTCCCTGGGCTTCCTGCTGTGCTTGAGCTTGTGCTTCCAATTTATCAAGAGTTCGCTGTTTGTCTCTGAGTTCCTGTAACAACCGCTTTTGAGTTTGCTGCTGAATTTGTAATTCCTGTTCGGTTGCGGCTAAATTTTCCGCTAAATTTTGAATTGGTGTGACGGTGGAATTAGAATCGGTTTCAAGTTGATTTAACTGGGTTTGTTTTTCAGCTAATTGCGGCTCTAAACTTTCCACTAACTCGGTTTGTTCTTGAATTTGAGCGAGTAGCTGACTATTCCTTTCCCGTAACTGCGCTCTCTCGCTGCGCTGGGGTTCTAAAGTTTGCAGTACAGTTTCAATTTGACGGTTTAAATTTGTCTGCTGTACCACCCAAGCTTCTGATGCTGAAGCAATATTTGTCGCAGCTTCGCGAGATTTTTCTACATTTTGACGGATTGACTCGCGCTCTTGTTGTAAAGATGCGGTATTTTGGGTTTCTGCATCTTTCTGCTGGGCGAATTGTGTCAAAGAATCCTGATATTGTTGGATTTCCTGTTGAGTTTGGGTTGTTTTGACAACAGCTTCCGCAAGGGACGTTTGTAATTCCCGTTGACGACGCTGAATTTGTTTGCATTCGGCATCTTGAGTTGCTAGCTGCGACTGTACCGCTAAAAGTTCTTCTTCACCTAAAGCTTTAACATGAGCATTTAACTCTTCAAGTTGCTGATTTTTTTCTTGAATATTACTGTTTACCACACCCAACTGCTGGGTATTTTCTGAAAAATGGCGATCGCCATCTTGAATTTGCTGGGATAATCTTTCTTGATGTGCTTGTAAAGTTCTCCACGACAGCACAACTTCCCATTTCTGCTTTTCTAAAAACTCGGTTCGCAGTCTTTGATATTTCTCGGCTTTGGCTTTATCCTGGGAAAGCCGTTCGCACTGAGCCGTTAATTCGGTTTCAATAATCCGACAGCTATCTTCTTTCTCTTTTACTTCCTCTAAAGTTTTTCTCGCTTGAATAATTTTGCGATCAAACGCTGCAACGCCCGCTAATTCATCGATAATTTCTCTTCTTTCGCGAGATTTCATCGAAATAATGCTGGTTACATCTCCTTGCAGAACAACGTTATATCCTTCCGGGTTAATCCGAATACTGCTTAACTCTTCATGTAACTCATTTAAGTTACAAGCAATGCCATTAATGTAATAACTTGAAGAATAAGTCCCTTGTTTTGTCACCCTTAACCTGCGAGTAACACTCCATTCTTCACCAGGTTTAGCCCGGATTTGTTCACGACGGTTTCTAATTTCTTCTTCTTGTTCGACTGCGCTTGTTACTTCCTGTTCCTCTTCCTCTACACAATCTTCCTGATTTTCGTCGGATTCTTCATCATCATCTACAACAACCGTAGAAACAATCTGCTGGTGATCAAAGGTATCAGCATCATAATCGGACAAATCAAACGTCACCGTAACGCTAGCTTCCACAGTCGCACGAGATTTACTCACCTGATTGGTATTCACCAAATCCGGGAGTCTATCTGCACGCATTCCCTTGGAACTAGAAAGTCCCAAACAAAACAGTAGTGCATCAAGAATATTTGACTTACCCGAACCGTTAGGACCAGAAATCACCGTAAATTCCGGCAGTAACGGCACGGATGTTGTACCACCGAAAGACTTAAAGTTGGTGAGTTCTACGCGCTTTATATGAACCATAGGCGCTGGTTAATAAAAGGGATTGAAGTTCAAGTCTATCAGTCAAAGACTTTAATTAGTTAAGGAATTTTAATTTTGAAATTTTAATTATTATTTGAGCGCAATAGTTTTATCGCAGCAGTTGACAACAGGGAATGTCAGTTCAAAGGTATCACTCATACACCTTGATTATTTAAGCAATTTCAATTTTGAAATTTTGTCAAAATTTAATGATTATCTCAACGCAATAGTTTTTTTGGCAGCAGTTACAAGGAGGAATAGAGGTTCAAACCTATCACTCACACAGCTTGATTATTTAAATAATTTTAATTTTGAAATTTGCTCAAATTCTAATGATTATCTCAACGCAATAGTTTTATCGCAGCAGTTGACAACAGGTAATGTCAGTTCAAATGTATCACTCACACCGTTTGATTATTTAAATAATTTTAATTTTGAAATTTGCTCAAATTCTAATGATTATCTCAGCGCAACAGTTTTTTTTTGCAGCAGTTACAAGGAGGAATAGAGGTTCAAACCTATCACTCACACACCTTGATTAGTTAAGCAATTTCAATTTTGAAATTTTGTCAAAATTTAATTATTATCTCAGCGCAATAGTTTTTTTGGCAGCAGTTACAAGGAGGAATAGAGGTTCAAATCTATCACTCACACAGCTTGATTATTTAAATAATTTTAATTTTGAAATTTGCTCAAATTCTAATGATTATCTCAACGCAATAGTTTTTTTTGGCAGCAGTTACGACAGGGAATATCAGTTCAAACCAATCACTCACACAGCTTGATTATTTAAATAATTTTAATTTTGAAATTTGCTCAAATTTGATGAAATTCTAATGATTGTGGGAGCGCAATAGTTTTTCTGTCCTTGAAACGAGAGGCACTGTTACCAACAAATTAAGAATTATCCATTATCAATCAAATCATCAATCAACTTCAGTGACTAATAATTGCCACTCAATGACAACAGTTTTAGGAATTTCTAAAATCTTCTTTTGTTTACCTAACAACGGTAAATTCAATTGTAATGATTCGATTGTAGTTAATTTTGGTAAAACATTAGTTAAATTATATTCTCCAACATTTGGTGCTGGCGATGAGGAAGCGTAAACATCATTTGCACTGAGTAATTTACCACTGGCTGTGATGATTTCTAATGAATGAGGATGAGCAAACTCAAACACACCAGGAAAGCCTACTAACCTTAAAATTAAATCTTGTTTTCCACCGGGATTCATCTTTTTAAAAAGTAATACTTGCCAACTATATTCTTGTTTATCCTTGATGGATACCTGAGAATGATAGCGTAATACTCCCGGTGCATCGTGATGCTGCCGAAGCATGGCAGTGGATTCCTGAAAATTTAATCCTATGCCAATGAATAATAAAATTATAATTACAAAACAGCGCCATAATAATTTTTTCAGCATTAGTTTGAAATTATAGAATTGAAATTATAGAATTAAAAAACTCTGCGTCCCTTTGCGTATAACTTTGAATTCCTTTGCGTTAAATATGATTTATCCTCAACTTAATTTAACGTCAGCAGGAAGTGCAGGCTTCCTTATAATTTAATACTTAGTTTCCCAAATTTTTTAATAAATTCATCCTGCACTGATGCAAAGCCAATAATCAAACCTTGAGCATTTCCCGCACTAACACCACTTCCCCAGTCAAACTAAACGGACGCACCACAGTGATTTTCACCTTGACTAATTTACCTTTGAGTTGATTGATATCCCCGGTAAAGAAAGTAAGACGATTTCCTCTTGTACGTCCCATTACTTGGTTTTGATCTTTGGGGTTCTCGTCTTCTACCAAAACTTCTTCGATACGTCCCATATAGCGTTGCGATCGTTCGGCTGCTTTGATATTCACAAGCTGATTTAACCGCTGCAATCGATCGCTTTTGACTTCTTCGCTCAATTGTTCTGACCATTCCGCTGCTGGTGTATTGGGACGTGGTGAATATGCAGCTGTATTCAACAAATCGAAACCAATATCTTCTGTTAGTTGCATTGTTTTTTGAAACTGCTCTTCCGTCTCTCCGGGAAAAGCAACAATCGCATCCGCACTCAGTGAGGCATCAGGCATATACTCGCGAATTTGATCAATAATTCTCCGGTATTTTTCATGGGTATAACCCCGCGCCATCCGTTTCAAAACTTCATTGTCTCCCGATTGGAAGGGTATATGAAAATGCTCGCAAACTTTGGGTAATTCTGCACAAGCTTTAATTAACCGCTCAGTAAAATAACGGGGATGAGAAGTCGCAAATCTGATTCTTTCAATACCAGGTACATCGTGAACGAAATAAAGCAAATCCGTCAAAGTATGCTGACGACGACCTTCTGAAGTGATTCCCGGTAAATCTCGTCCGTAAGCATCAATATTTTGACCGAGTAAAGTAACTTCCTTGTAACCCTGTCTTGCCAATTCTTCCATTTCAGTGCGAATGGCTTGTGGTGTCCGCGACTGTTCCACACCACGCACGCTGGGAACTACACAGTAAGTACAGCGTTCGTTGCAGCCGTAAATTACATTTACCCAAGCGGTGACTTTACTATCCCGACGCGGCTTAGTAATATCTTCCATAATATGCACCGGCTCAGTTGCCACAACTTGATTACCATCAAACACTTGATGCAGCAAATCCTGCAAACGGTTAGCGTGTTGTGGTCCCATTACCAAATCCAATTCTGGAACCCGTCGTAATAAAGTTTCTCCTTCCTGCTGAGCTACACAACCCGCTATCACCAAAGTTAAATCTGGCTTTTGCCGTTTCCGTCTTGCTTGTCTGCCCAAATAAGAATATACTTTTTGTTCAGCATTATCCCGTATAGAGCAAGTATTGCAAATCACTACATCTGCATCATACTGGTCTTCTGACCACTCAAAGCCCATATCTTCTAAAATGCCAGCCATGCGTTCTGAGTCGGCTTTATTCATTTGGCAACCGAAGGTAATAATGTGGTATTGGCGTTTGGTGGTCATTGGTAATTTTTCGTTGGGAAATTTAGTCTTTACTGATTTCATGATTAATTCTAATTAATAAATTATCGCTGTTATATGGTAAATGTGACAAGATTCAATATTAAATAATATTATGTTCTAATTCGCTAAAATTACAAATCTTGCCACTGACTTGTAAGAATTTAAAGCGTCTAAATTGTATATACAAAGCGGGCAGGCTTGCCCTCGAACTAAGTGAAGGGATGCCCGCACTACAATAATATTTTTCGCTTATACAATCAACGCTGAGTATTAATTTATCTATGAAACTCCTTGGACGAATCAAGCTACAGAATGACTTTTATACCATCTTAGACTTGAGAAATATCCTCTGATAAAATTTTCGCGTTTCCCAACCTTAGACTGTCAAAACTTCATTTTAACAAGATGCTGCCACCAAGCTAATTTGTTTAATGATTTTTTCTTTATCACTAGAGAATGATAAACCGCCATGAAATTCATTAGTGTAATATCCTAAATAATCTAAATCTTTTCCTCGATTAAATTGTGATAATAAATTAGAATATGCTTTTTGAGCTTTACTAATATTATCGCCAACTTTTATCCCTTTTTCGGTAGGGTAACGGGGACTAGAAATAAACATTGACTCTACTCGACTTTGACTGGGATTATTAGTATCAGAAAGTCCTGTAATCTCTAATCCATCATATTTCCAGGTTGTAACATATGAATTATAACAACCATCGTCATATTTGATAGTTCGGCTTTTGGGTTTACCTAATTTTTGAATCAGTTCCTTTTCCTGCATCCCCAGTTTGATACCACCTATAGATATTTTAGTGACATCAATCTCTTTTTTATTGGACTTATGTCTAAGGGAATTAATATTATTCTTGAGACTATTATTTTCACCGATAGCGCTAGAACTTACAGCGAGTATTATTCCCAAACAAATACCAGGTACTATTTTTTTTAACATCAATTAAACTCAAAATATTACTGATTAAAAATTTTATCAAAGTGCGGATTTATTCTGCGTATTGCTATACACCTTTGTCTATACAAATACCTTGAAAGTTAAGTTCGCGGGGTAATGAGTAATTGAATCCGTGTTCTCTATCCCCCTCCATCTGTTCTTTAAAGCAGTAAGGTGGCATGATTATCAATAAACGTATGATAACCATCAGGAGTAACCGCACCGTATTTCTCGAAATGAAGACGTACTTTTTCGGGAAATTCGGGATATTCAAATAAGGCATCTCCAGCAGCAATATTCGCCCAAAAGTCTCTTAATGTAGGGGCTAATTCTTCGGCTGTTTCTTGGGTGAGATTTAGTGGGGGTAAAGTTAGTAGTTTGACTATAAACGGAGAACTGCGATCGCCCATCCATTGCCGCGAAGTTTGTTGTAAATTGGGAAAATTAGTGACTGATTCTACTTTGCAAGATGATATTTGTAACCGACTTTGACCGTGTTTATCCTGATGATATTCCAATAACCGATAAGGATGGGGATAACTTACTAAAGAACCTGTAGTAATGTCATATACATTATTGTTGTAAGCAATATCTTGGATATGTAAGTGTCCGGTAAAGACTAACTGAACGTTGTAACGTCTGAGAATTTGTAACAGTTCCGCTGCATTATCTAACATATAGCGGTGTGCCATCGGGTGACGAGCTTGGTTGGGCAAATGCTCGACTACGTTATGATGAACCATTACTAAAATTAATTCCTCCCTAGCTGCTGCTAAAACCTTTTCTAACCAGCGCAACTGAATATCATCTAAACATCCTATCTGCTTAGCTTCGTGATCAAAGTTATTAGAATTAAGAGCAATTAGCCTAACCGACGGTAGTAATTCACAAGTATAGTAAAGCTGTTCTGTATGTTCATAACCAAATTTACGGTAGAACTGGGGAAATTCTGTAAAAGCGATCGATTGCTCATTGGCATTAAGAACAGGAACATCGTGATTACCGGGTATCACATAAGTTGGAAAAGGCAGTTTTGCCAAACGTTCTTGTAACCAGGTATGATTTTCTGGTTCCCCGTGTTGGGTTAAATCTCCCGGTAGTAAAAGAAAATCTAAATCTAATTGCGTCAAATGTTCCAATACACTATCAAAAGCCGGGATACTAACTTCCACCAGATGAAAGCGACTCGGATGATCCCAGATAGTATGGGGAAGGGCAACGTGTAAATCGCTAGCGATCGCAAAACGAAAGTTTAGACTCATTGAAGTAAATAAAATATTATATAGGGTGTAAAAAAGCGCTTTTTTAATAGAGTATAACGCTTGCTCAATCCTACAGCGCAAGAACGGGGAAAAGTTATGAGTTATGAGTTAGGAGTTATGAGTTATGAGTTAGGAGTTATGAGTTAGGAGTTATGAGTTAGGAGTTATGAGTTAGGAGTTAGGAATTCTTACCTTTAACCTTGAACCTTGAACCAAGGAGAAAATTATTGAATCGCGTTCGAGTTCGTCAGCACGTTAATCCATTAGGAATAAAATATCAAACACCGATCAATCCGATTGATTGGGGAAAAATTTATCTAGATAGGAATAAACCTTTACTTTTGGATATTGGTTGTGCTAGGGGTCAATTTTTAATCGAAATGGCTCAATTAGAACCCAATTGGAATTTTCTGGGTTTAGAAATTCGTGAACCTCTGGTAGAAGCAGCCAACAAAATCCGCTTAGAGTTAGGATTAACAAACTTACATTATCTATTTTGTAATGCCAATAACTCGTTAAAACCGCTTTTATCTTCTTTACCAAAAGGAATTTTACAACGAGTAACAATCCAATTTCCCGACCCTTGGTTTAAGCATCGTCACGCAAAAAGGCGCGTTGCACAACCGCAATTAGTTGCAGAATTAGCAGATTATCTAGCACCTGGGGGAACGGTATTTTTACAATCGGATGTTAAATTTGTCGCAGTAGAAATGTGCGAACGTTTTGATGAAAACTCTGCTTTTCACAGAGAAAGTAAAGAATGGTTAGCAGAAAATCCCTTAAAAGTTGCAACGGAACGGGAATTATTTACTTTAGAAAAAAAAGAACCCGTTTATCGTGCTGTGTTTACAAGAGTTATCAGTTAGGAATTCGCAATTAAAATGGACTTAAATCGTATTTCTATTTCCAGAGGCTCTGTGTACCTCTATCTATGAAGACAGAGCTTCTAAATAATGTATTCCCAGCCTGGAGGTTGGGAACCAGTCAATATGAGATAGTCATGTTTTTTTTGTGATGTTTTGTTTAACTATCAATAAAGATTAAGTTTTCAACTATTAATAGTCTATTTTTGTTGTAGATAATGTAAGGTAAATATGAATTTTTACTTTAAGTATGATGAATTATAATTCAGAATAAAAAAACAGTATTAAAAGTTACAACACTAGATAAATATTTTTAAAGATGTAATTTAAAGTAAAAGATTAAAAATGAGTAAATTACTGTATTTTAATGTGATTTTGTGCGAGATTAAATTTAAATAGATACTCTGATACTCAAAAAACAAATTTCATGGATTCTTTATTTATCAACTCATTACTTGAAGACTTGAAAAATCCCTCGGAGGTAGTGCGCGAAGAAGCGACTAGGAAATTATGGCGTTTATGGTTTCAGCAGAAGGGAGTTTATGGGTTAGAAAAAATAGAAACTAGCCAAAAACTATTGGATGCAGGTAAAATCGCCGAAGCCGAAGAAATGTTGACGCAGTTGATTCAAAACCAGCCGGATTTTGCTGAAGCTTGGAATCGTCGTGCTTTTCTTTACTACACTAATCATCAGTACGAAAAGTCTTTAGCTGATACTCAAGTAGCAGTGGAACTCAATCCACTACATTTTGGCGCACTGCACGGCATGGGTTTATGTTATGCAGCTTTAGGAGAGTATGCCAGAGCAATAAATTGTTTCCAACGTGCTTTGGAAATTCAGCCTTATTCTTTAATCAACCAAAAATTGATTTTGGAATGTACTTTGCGAATCAGTTAAAAGTTTTGACTTTCTTCAAATACTGTACTAATTGAAGGATGGATTTATTTATTGTTGTTTTTAGAGAGGAGAATTCTTTGAACAGCAGATAGGCAGGTTTGCTGGCGCAATTATTAATTACGTTCGCGTAGCGTCTCCCGGAGGGAGATATTACGAATTACGAATTCCGCAAGTCACTCCTTCTAACTCCTCATCTGTCAATTCATACAACTCCCGCAACTTCTGTAATTTATCATCAGTAGCATCCCAAAAACCCCTCCCGTGAGCTTCCAACATTCTTCCCACAATATTTTTAAAGGCTTCGGGATTAGCTTTCCTCAATTTCTCCGCCATTTGAGCATCCAAAGCATAAGTATCCGCCGCTTGGTTGTACACCCATTCATCCGCAAAATCCGCAGTACCACCCCAACCAATCAAAGCCGTCATCCGTTGCGATACTTCAAATGCACCACCGCTACCTTGATTTACCATCGCTTCAGCCCATTTGGGATTAAGTAACTTAGTGCGATATTCCATTCTTAGTAAATCATCCAAGTCACGGGGAGTAGTATCTTGAGAAAAACTTTCCACAAAGCTTGCTTTAACTTTCTTCCCACCTTGTTTTTCCGCAGCTTTTTTCAAACCACCCGTATTACCGTAATATTCTTGAATATCAGTTAAACCGTACTCTACTGAATCGATTTCTTGAACAATCCGACTAGTACTTGCCAAAAGCTGATTCAACACTTCCGGGCGTGCTTGTCCCTTATCTTGTCTACCATAACTAAACACATTGCGACTTTTCCAAGTATTTGCTAACTCCTCCCCAGATTCCCAATTACCATCAACAACTTGGTCATTCACCAACGAACCAAAATCACCCGCAGGATTAGAAAACAATCTTGCTGAAATATTCTCCACACCTTTTTGCTTCAACTCCAAAGCGTGCTTGCGAATAAAATTTTGATCTAAAGGTTCATCCAATTCCGCAGCACGTTGAAATAAATCATCCAACAACTCAATAATATTCACAAAACTATCGCGAAAAATTCCTGAAAGATTACCCAAAATATCAATGCGGGGATGTCCAACTTCCGCTAAAGGTTTCAACTGATAACGAACAATTCTACCCGTTCCTTCCTTCAAAGGTTCCGCACCCACTAACTCCAACAAAATACCCAAAGATTCACCCTTAGTCTTAATTGCATCCAAACCCCATAACATTACAGCCACCGTCTCCGGATAACTAGCATTTTCTTTTAAATGCTGCTGAATAATTTTCCTAGCAATTTCCCTTCCCCGTTCATAAGCAGCAGGAGAAGGCATTCTATAGGGATCTAAAGCATGAATATTCCTTCCCGTCGGTAACACACCAACACCATCCCGTAACAAATCTCCCCCCGGTGCAGGTAAAATATACTCACCATTCAAACCCCGTAACAAATTACTCAACTCATCCGTACTTTGTGCCAACAAACCCCTAATTTCCTCTTCCTCTCTTTCTCTGCCTTCTCTGTCTCTGTGCGGTTGATTTTCTTCCTGCTCCTTGCCAAAATAAGCATCCAAATAACACCTCATCTCCTCCTCATCCGGAGCCTCCCCCAAAATATGTAACCCCGAAGAAAACAACCGATTCTCCAAAACCTGTAAATACTCATACAACTTCACCAAATAATCATTAAAAGCGCGATCGCTAAACATTCCGATATTCTCAACGGTAAACTCAATTCCCAACTTCCTCGCTTCCGTAAACGGACAATCAGCATCCAAACCAGCATCAATAATCTTTTTACAAATTGCTTCTTTGAGTAAATAATTCTTCTGCGGATCTTCCCGATACTCCGAGATTAAATCCCGCAAAGCCATCAACTGCTTATACAAACCTGCACGTCCGTAAGGAGGTACATTATGAGAAATCAATACCCCATAACCGCGACGCTTTGCTAAAATCGACTCCGAAGGATTATTCGCCGCATAAATATAAAGATTCGGCAAATCTCCGAGTAAAATATCAGACCAAGAATAACCAGTATTACCCAAGGGCGAACCAGGCAACCATTCCACAGTACCGTGCATTCCAAAATGAACTAGTGCATCAGCAGCAAACTCATTCTGCAACCACTTGTAATAGGCTGCATACTGAGGATGGGGCGTTAAATCTCGTTCAAACATCAACCGCATCGGGTCTCCTTGAATCCCTAACGGTGGTTGAACTCCTATCCAAACATTACCTAATTCAATCCCGCCAATCTGAAAATTATCACCATAAGTTTTGATACCCGAACTCGTAAGTGATTTCCACGGTTTTTCAACGCGGGTTGTTTGGAGATATCCTAACCATTTTTCCAAAGTTCTGACATTAACCGTGTTTTCCTTATTTAGAGACGCGAACCCTTGCGTCTCTACATTTTTTGGGGGGTAGGATTCATCGGCTTCTTTGACTAAACGAATTAATTCTTCCCCATCTGCGGGTAATTCTCCCACGTTGTAACCTTGTTCCTGCAAAGCCTGGAGAAACTTTAATAAACTGCGTGGAACATTCAATAAAGCAGCAGTCCCCGTTGCACCATATCCTGGTGGAAAACCGTAGAGAATAATCGCTATTTTGCGCTCGAATACAGGTTTTTGTCTGAGATTTACCCAACTTTTGACTCTACCAATTAACCGCTGTACCCTTTCCGGAACCAAGTAAATATCTTCTCCTACTAAACCACCCAAAGCAACCGTGTCGATCGCTCCATCAAGTTCCGGTAATGCATATAAAACAACACTTTGTAAACCGCCAATACCTTGACGAGTCCAAGAGTGAATATCTTGAATTAACAAAGGTGCGGCAACAATATAAGGTACATTTTTAGCAGCGAGAATGCTTTTTGCAACATCAACTTGTCTTCCTGCTTCCATGGAACCCGCAGGCCCTCCTACCAAAGGAAATCCAATGGTAGAAATAATTGCATCAACTTGAACTGCTTCTGGAGAAAGAGAAACAGTTTGCAAATTACCTTGTTGACGTTGTTGAATTTCGTAATCTGTAGTCATCCAATCACGAACAGC
>JBHJOU010000729.1:0-5729 GCA_050329355.1 Rivularia sp. (in: cyanobacteria) | reverse complement strand
ATTTCTCCTACCAAAAACGGATAACCCAAAGTACCCCGCGAACACATTACCCCATCCGCACCCGTTATTTCTAAACATTTAATTGCCGATTCTACAGAAAAAATATCTCCATTAGCAATTACGGGAATATCAAGCACTTCCTTGACACGAGTAATCCATTCCCAACGAGCATTCCCATTGTATCCTTGAGCGCGAGTTCGTCCGTGAATGGTAATCATTTGCGCTCCCGCATCTTGGATTCTTTTAGCAAAATCGAGGATAGTAATTTCCCCATCATCCCAACCGATGCGAGTTTTTACTGTTACTGGAATATCCACAGCGTTGACAATTTCCCTAACTATTGATTGAGCAATTTCTGGCTGTCTTAAAAGTGAAGAACCACCGCCTTTACGAGTCACTTTATTTACCGGACAACCCATATTGATATCAATAGTATCCGCACCTTCTTTTACTGCTTTTTGAGCAGCTTGGGCGAGAAAATCTGGACGACAATCAAATAATTGAATGCTTATCGGACGTTCGTTGATATCTACTTCCATGACTTTCGGTAACTCTTTAACGTGAGCTAATCCCGAAGCGTGAACCATTTCGGTATACATCATCGAATCGGGTGCATAGCGACGCACCAACCGGCGAAATACTAAGTCGGTGACACCTGATAAAGGTGATTGTAAAACTCGGCTGTTGACTTCCACCGAGCCAATTTTTAGAGGAGTTGAAAGTTTTGTTTTAAGTTCGGAGGAAAGCATGGGGGACAGGTTAAAGGTTAAAGGTTAGAGGTTAGAGGTTAGAGGTTAAAGGTTAAAGGTTAGAGGTTAAAGGTTAAAGGTTAAAGGTTAAAGGTTAAAGGTGATAAATTGAAACATGGCTTCAATCTCCTTTCTACTCTTGAAGGTTTTGGGATTGATTTTCTATTTGTTTTCTAACTACTTCTAAGCTCAAATTTAACTCGTTTGCAATCTCTTCTAAACTTAATCCCAATCGTAATAATACAGGTACAAGCTCTAAACTTTTTTGCTGTATTCCTTGCTGCATTCCTTGCTGTATTCCTTGCTGTATTCCTTGCTCTTTACCTTCTTCGACTGCTTCTTGATAAACTCTTGTTTGTTTCAAATCGCTTAATCCAAACATGGCTTCAATCTCCTTTCTACTCATTAGCGGAAATTTATAAACTAATATTGTCTCTATCAATTCTAATCGCTGTCTTTGCTGTCGCTCGATGTTGATTTCTCGCTGGGTTTTTGCTATCAAATCTCTGGCTGTAACAACGGCAGTATTTTCATCTTCGATGATTAACTTTATGGTAGCAATTCCCAGTGGTAGAGATGCTGTGTCTCCTAATTCATTAAGATAAATTCTCCTTACACGTTGGCTTTCAAAGAATTCGCTATAATGAAATGTCTCTGCTGTATCTACGCTGCGACTGGGATAAATTACTATTGCCTGCCAAGGATTTTTAGATTTGTTTTGACGCAGGTATAAAAATATTTCTGAAAATAGCCGTAAATAAATTTCTTCGTCACTTTGAAATTGAACTTCTACAAAATAGATTGGGTTTTCTTCTGCTCGATCCGGAAGAAAAACACCATCAATTCGGAATGCTGTTTGCTTGATTTCGACGGAGGAGAATTCGTAAACATCTGCGCTTTGAGTTGAATTACCGATTAATTCAAAAAAGATGCTGGGGAATTCTTGAAAAAGGCGATAAAATATGCTGTCTGTTTTCACGCGGTTCAAATACTGAAAATTTGGCGTTATTAAGGATTTTATCGCGGTATTGTTGGTAATCGCGAAATATAAAGAGACGTTATACTGCAACGTCTCTACAAAGATTTTGAGCGATTATTTAGTATATACTTCTGACGGCTAATACTCCGGCGATCGCACTTCCGACAAGTGAGGTTAAAGCTGCTCCAAACAACCACCATGCAGCACTTGCAGCAGCGGCTTTCGCGTCGATGGCTTGTTTTTTGGCTTGTTGTTTGATGGCTTTTAATCTTTTCTGCGTTTCTTTTTGAATGCGTTCTCCTCTTTGTAAAACGCTATCTCTGGCTGCTTCAATTTGACTAACTATACGTTCAGCGTCTTTTTGAGAAACATCTTCGCGGGAACTGAGAACAGCAATTAAACTATCTCGATCAAATTCTGATAGGCGATCGCGCAAGGCTTCAAATCCCATTTGTGGGTCGTCAAATAATTTGCTAAAGTCTTGTTTAATTCCTTCGTAATTTAGCTCTGGACGCTCCAAGGAGTTGAGGTAATTGCGAATTTTGTCTAAAGTTCCGTCAACCGCAGATTGTACTTGTTGTTGGACTTGCTGGTATTGTTGCACAATTGAGTCGCGAGTTGATTCGATTTGTTCTACGATTTGGTTGGCTTCTTCTTCGGAAATATCTTCTCTTTGGGAAAGTACTGATATTAATGTATCTCGATCAAACTCAGAAACCCGTGAGCCTAAGTTTTCAATTCCAGCGCGTGGGTCTTGCAATAATAATTGTAAGTCACGTTTGATTCCTTCGGGGTTGAGTTCTTGTTTATCAGTAGAGCGTAAATATTCTTCGATGTCAGCTTGGAAGTTGGCTACTCGTTCGCTAGTACGCTTTGCTAACCGACGCGGTGCTTTTACAATGTCGGTAATTGTATCTTGTACATCGTCAATTACTTGGTTAACTTGTTCTTCGCTCAAGTCTTGACGTTGAGAAAGCAGTTTAACTAAGGTTTCTCTGTCTATTTGAGAAAGGCGATCGCGCAAGGCTGAAGTTCCTTGTTTGGGATCATCGAGCAGTTTTTGCAAATCGCGTTTGATTCCTTCGGGGTTGAGTTCTTCTTTCTCAGTATTACGTAAATATTTTGAGATAGATTGTACTGTTTGTTCGTATTGCTGTTTGGTTTTTTCTACAACTTTTCGCGGTGTTTGTAAGACGTTATCGCGTACTGATAATAATTGGTCAATTTTTTGATTTACCTCTTCTTCGCTTAAATCTTGACGTTGAGAAAGTAGTTTAACTAATGTATCACGGTCAAATTGTGCAAGCCGTTGACGTAATAATTTGGCTCCGATTTCTGGGTCGTTTATAAGTGTTTTGAAGTCGCGTTTGATTGCTTCAGGATTGAGTTCTTCTTTATTGGTATTGACCAGATAGTTTTCTACTTTTTCTCGCAATTCATTAGCTTGATTTGTAGCTTGTTGTTGTAGTTCTTGAGCGCGATTTAACACGTTATCACGGGTACTTTCAAGTTGACCAACTATATTATTAGCTTCTTCCTGACTAATATCTTGACGTTGAGAAAGCAGTTTTACTAAATCATCCCGATTGAATTGTTGTAAACGATTTTTCAATTCTTCAAAATTCGCTTCCGAATCTTCTAATAATTTACTAAAGTCCTGTTTAATAGCTTCGGGATTTAGTTTTTCTTTACCAGTGGAAGTTAGATAGTTTTCAACTTGGCTGCGGAGATTTGTTGATGTTTCTTTCTCTGCTGTTTCCCCTACAGTTTGTAAAACTTCGTTGCGAATTTCTTCCATTTGTTGGACAATTTCTTTTACTCTTGCTTCGCTAATTTCTTGCCGTTGTTTGAGTAAATTGTTTAAGTAATCTCGATCGAGTTCTTCGAGTTGTTGTTTGACTTTTTTGGGGTCTGCACTAGTATCGTAGATGACTTCTTTGAATTCATCTTGAAGTGTTAAACGATTAAAATGCCAAGGAAAAGAATTCAGAATATACTCTTGCACATCTGCTTTAATAGGATTAGCAGATGCTTGAGATATTTTCTGAGTGGCTTGTTTTCTCAGATTTTGCAATTGTTGAGTAATCTCCTCAATATCTATTTCGGGAAGTTTGTGCTTCAGCTTTTCCAACTGAGGTTTAATCTTATCAATATCCAAATCGGATAAATTTAGTTTACTCATCATTGCTGGAATAGTTGCACCCAAGCCATATTTAACCGCTTGCTGCATTAATAAGCCACTACCACCAACTGCTGTAACTCCAGCCAATTGTTTTTGTAACTCGGAACCTAAGTTTTGCAAATTCAATTCATCGGGAGTAGACTTTGCGAGCAAATCTATTACTTGCTGCGTGGGATTTTGACCGTTTACAGCTTGATTCCAAGCACCTTCGAGTTGATCTGCAACTTGATTGATATCTTCTTGAGAAAAATCTGTACGATTGCTAATTAAGTTAACAAAAGTATCGCGGTTGATGCTTTTTAGTAAGTTGCTATTACCAAGAGATTGTAAATTACCGTCTTGAAGAACTCGATCGAATTGAGTGCGAATTTCATTTAAATTTAGCTTGGGTAAATTTACAGCTTTTAAGGAATTTTCTACAGTGTTTTTAATACTATCACTATCGAAACCAGAAGTTAATTCGCGACGGACTGCGGCAGTAATATCTTCTGCTGTGGAAACCATTTGATTTTTAGCAGCATTGCCACCCAAAACACCTGTCGCGGTACCCATAATACCTTGAATGCCGGAACTAGCAGTATTTACAAGAGAACCAATCAGCGCTCCCGCAGCCGATGAACCCAGCCATACAATTACTGAAAAGTACGTAGACCAGATTACAATCCCAATAATTGCTCCTAAAACCGTACTTTCGATTAAACTTAGTTTCACCGCTAAAAAGCAAGCGATAAATAAAGCGATCGTCGCCGTAATTAATGCCCAAATACCCACCTTGGCTTCTACCTTGCTAATCGCTCCACCGACAGTATCAGAATTATCGTCATCAGAAAAATCTCCTCCTAAAGAAGAAATACCTACAGCGATTGATAAATTAGTTAGCAGTAATTGAAAGGCGATCGCCATGACGATTCCAGATATCAAAGCCACTAAAAATTGTGGTCCGGAAAAAATTAGTGATGCTTCTTGGGGAGTAACATATCCTTGCATTGGTACTTGTCCAACAATATTTGCGATTGGAAACATATCGTTTAGTCCTTCAACTAGATGAATGAAATAGTCTTATTTCTTGAATCGAAATAACCTATTCTCACGCTAGCGAGCAGATACCATACCTTTTACTTCCCAAAGAAATATATGTTGATATCAAAAGTATTAAATTGTATTTATCTCAAAATAATCGTTAATTACTAAGGATTTTAGAGTTGATTTAGAAGTTGGTATAAAAATGATGGAAATATTAATTACGGCAAACTTACGCTGGGGATAATTAAGTTTCAAAATATGTTCAAAATATATTTTATGGTTTAAAACCGGGAAAATTTTTCAAATCAAAGCCAAAAGTTTGTTTTTCAAGTCAACTTATCGGCAGATTTATGGAAAATAACTCGATTAAAAGCCTATTTTTGATCGAAAAGACGGCAAACACCACTCTAATGTTACGGTTCACCCGAATTACTCATAGTATTAATTCTCATACATTAGACATTATGCAAGCAAACACTGATTGAGCCATAACGAAGCCATTAAAAATTTATGAAGCATGACCGTCCAAGTACGGGTTCGGGAAACCACCCTTCATTCACTGGCTGCATAGGCTCAGTATATATAACAGTGTAAGCGGGATAATACCCAATTTACATTTTCTATTGATTGATGCCTGACTGGCTGCTTTTTTAAGCCAGTTACCTCAAAATTAAATTTTTTATATTCCCATTCATTGTTTTTGTAGTTATACGGAGCCAAGATTAAGATGGCAAAAGTAGTTGGAATTGACTTAGGTACAACTAATTCCTGCGTAGCAGTCATGGAAGGTGGTAAA
>JBHJOU010000884.1:0-3734 GCA_050329355.1 Rivularia sp. (in: cyanobacteria) | reverse complement strand
TGACCGTCATAAAATCGACTTAGATAAGCTGCGGCGATGAAATCTTCTTCTTTTGCCTGCATCAGTCGATTTGTATCTGAGTGCAAGCCATGCATTAACGCTGTTGCACAATTAATGTGTTCGCTGATGCTGCTATCTAACTGCAATAACCCATTCTGTAGGTATTGGGTAAAAATTGTTGCCGTTGCCCTGACTCCGGGACGGATGTCAACAAATTCTGATTTAAAATCACCTTGTAAATTGTGATGGTCTACAACTACAACCGCTGGGATTCCCGCTTCTTTAACTACATCCATTAAAGCAGAAGTGGTGCCTTGATTATCAATTAAAACGTAGCCTTGATAAGATGATAAATCGCGTTTCTTAAGGCTTTGTAAGGGAGTGCGTGTTGCTGGTAGGTTGGTCAACTTGACTAGAGCAATATTTTCTTGATGAGAAAGAGTCCCAGCATAGGTAATATCGCATTTTATGTCGTATTGCTCGGCAATCAATTGATAAGTCCAAGCTGAAGAAAGAGCATCGGGGTCGGGGAAATCCTGTAATATAATTATCTGACGCTCATGTTTATGTGCATTAAGCGTTTGCAATAATTGCTCTGATTTTTGGACAGCTACAGAATTAGCACGCAAACCTGCTCCATAATTAGCGCTCTCAAGTTCCACTGTCGCAATAGACCTTTTTTTCGATGGAAGCGATTCTTCTAAGGATTTTTGATTATTTTCAAGAGTTTTGAAGTCTGGTGTCAATTGCAATTCTTTAACCTGCTTATTGTAATAATTTAGTTTTATAGAGAACGTTTGTCGTAGCCTCTCTAGGTTAGGTTCCAAAATTTTTGAACCACAGCAAATATTTTCACCTGCGACATACTACAATTTTCGCACTCTATGCAGCAAAGTGCTAATATCTCATATATTGATAATTTGTCAACTCAACCGTAACCGACTCGCTTAACTTCCTATTTTCAATCATAGCTAAGTCAAGATGATTAGATCGGTGTTGGCTCTCAAGTCGAATAAAATATTTTGCACCATTCTTGACCCAGAGATTTGCAATAACCCAAGGTTTAGTTCAGGTGCCTGAAGGTGTAATGAAACTAAGTATATCTAAATTTTCTTGGGACGGGAAACACCTTGCTTTGTAAGGATAAAGGAAAACAAACGCAGTTGGATTTATTTTGACCAATCTGAGTTAGAAAAACTATATTATCTAAAGCACAAAATTCGGCGCAAAGCACCTTTTTCTCAAGGGTTTTCAGCTAGCCTTCCCGATTAAATCCTTGTTCTTTTAAAGAGTTTCATATTAAATTTACATATCAGTTGACTTTTTTTTGATAATTAATTTAGATGCACCCTGCTTGCCGTTTTCTAAACATGATGTAGAATATTAAAGTTCTTGTCGCTCACCGTTCTGACTTGGCTTGGCAATATCAACATTGCACCACTCCGATCCAGTCGTGTAGCTGCATAGTTCAAAAGCCTATTTTTATTTCGCCAACTCTTTGACGACAAAATCTAAACGGCAATATTCAAATTGTCCCTCGCAACCTTATCTGTTTTGTCTGCCTTGCATCCCATCTTAACTGCTTGTATCAAAGCAATTTATGTCGTACTCCTGACATCTAGATTTACGTCAAAGTCCTATAACATATTTTTGCCATTCTTGATGCAAACCACTTTTAAGATGTTTACTTACCTCAAAGTAGAGGCTACTATAAGGTCGGCGTGGGGTATGATGCAATGGCATATGAGCTTCTTGCGGTGTCCGATTTCCTTTCTTGACGTTACAGCGAACGCAAGCTGTAACTATATTTTCCCAGCTATCGCCCCCACGACGCGATCGCGGTATGACATGATCTAGTGTTAAGTCATCGCCCTTGTAGCCGCAGTATTGACAAGTGTGACCATCGCGATGCAATATATTTCGACGGGTTAAAGGAATTTCCTTGTAAGGCACGCGCACGTAATAGCGTAACCGGATAACAGTAGGGAGTGGAAAACCCGAGTAAATAAATTTACCGTTATGTTCTACCCGTTCTGCTTTTCCTTTAATTAGTAAAATTGCAGCACGACGCCAGCTCGTAATATTGAGCGGTTCGTAAGAAGCGTTTAAGACTAAAACCTTTCCCATTGATAGTCGCTCAAGGTATTAGTTTTACATATATTAACACGAATTGGCTCTAATTAGCGAACGAGTTTAATTTATACTGTTCAGTGAATTTTAGATTTTAGATTTGAAATTTTGGATTGAATGACAATGACGACTCTTGTATTCTAATCGCGAATAACTGTAAACTTCCAGATCGACCCGAGCAGCTTCTAAAAAAAAGAATAGAAACATAGTTGTGAATGGGAGATCATAAATGTTAAGTAATGAACAAAATAAAAATGTCAGTTCGATTGTTCCTTGTGATACTTATGCTTGGTTTTCGCAACGTGCTTGGGTGGAAGTTGATTTAGCGGCATTATCGAATAACATACTTGAGCTACGTAAATTGCTATCACCGCGCACTCAATTCATGGCTGTGGTGAAAGCAGATGCTTACGGACATGGAGCTATAAGTGTGGCTCAAACGGCGTTAAAATCAGGAGCTAGTTGGTTGGGTGTTGCGACAGTTCCAGAAGGAATTGAACTAAGAGAAGCTGGCATTAAAGCCCCGATTTTGATTTTAGGTGCTACTTATACGAAAGAACAAGTCCAGGCAATTGCTTGTTGGCATCTTGAACCGACATTTTGTAGTGCTAAACAAGCTTTAATATTTTCTGATATTTTAGAAGCGATAAATTTTGATTGCTCATTACGGGTACATATTAAATTAGATACCGGAATGTCGCGTTTAGGTACTGATTGGCAGGATTGTGCTGAGTTTGTTCAATTGGTTACACGCTTGCCTCATCTTCAGATTGCCAGTATTTATTCTCATCTGGCAACTGCCGATAGCCCTGATAATACCGTGATGAAACTGCAACATCAGCGCTTTGAAAGTGCGATCGCCATGATCAAAGATGTTGGCATCGAAATACCCTGTCTGCATTTAGCAAATTCTGCCGGTACTTTAAGTGATAAATCTTTACATTACGATATGGTTAGGGTAGGTTTAGCTGTTTATGGACTTTATCCATCAGTTCATTTAGCTTCAACAGTAAACTTAAAGCCGGTTTTACAGGTAAAAGCGCGAGTGACTCACGTCAAAACAATCGAAAAAGGTGTTGGTGTTAGTTACGGACACACATTTATTGCCAACAAGCAAATGCGTTTAGCAGTTGTAGGAATTGGTTATGCAGATGGAATACCGCGCAATCTTTCTAATAAAATGCAAGTTTTGCTCCGGGGATTAAAAGTACCTCAAGTTGGTGCGATTACTATGGATCAAATAATGATCGATATCAGCGCTATACCTGATGTACAAGAGGGAGAAATCGTGACTATTCTAGGGTTTGAAGGTGAACAACAGATTACTGCCGAAGATTGGGCAAATCAATTAAATACTATTTCTTGGGAAATTCTTTGCTCTTTCAAGCATCGTTTACCTCGCGTGAATCCTAAAATAAAAAAATAACTCTTCTCAAAAATATTTTTTTATGATATGCTTATTAACTGAATGCGGATGTGGCGGAATTGGCAGACGCGCTAGATTTAGGTTCTAGTGCCTCCGGGCGTGAAGGTTCAAGTCCTTTCATCCGCATTTTTTAATCTTTTTATTTTTTAAATACCTTGATAGAATCAAGCTGACTTTT
>JBHJOU010000707.1:0-2155 GCA_050329355.1 Rivularia sp. (in: cyanobacteria) | reverse complement strand
ATTAGTTGTCAATTATCAGTAATCAAAAAATCAACTGGATACAAACACTCGCTAGAATGCTGTTGATTGCAAATTGTGATTTATTCAACTTGTTAATAACTTATACGTTGTAAATTTCTCAAGTATTCAGTCATTTGCACACTTTTTTACAAAACTTCATAATTTAATTAAAATATCAAATAAATTAGCGAATATCCTGATAAAACCGTTTGAGATAGTTAGTATTAACACCTATTCCCCAAAGAAAGCCGATGTATAGATAAATTGCATTTGCTTTTAATGCACCCCAACGGGCAACCCGACGGTCTGAAGTTTGCACTACACGGTTTACTATGCATATTCTTCCTTTAAGTGCAAGTTTTCTACACAAATCTCCATCTTCCATAATCGGTAAAGCTTGATCAAAACCACCGCATTCCCAAAAGTCATTATGACGACAAAACATTACCTGATCGCCAAATAATAACCGCAAACCTTTGAAAAATAAATGAGGTCTGAATAGCAACGGCGCATAATAAGTTTTAAGATAATTGTGTAGCGAAGTACCCCAACGAGTAGTTTGAGAACCAGTCATCAAAGAAATAAATCCACCACAAACAACCGTTACATCAGCTAAAGTGTTTTCAATTAAAGTAATTAAATCATCGGGTACGCGAGTATCAGCATGAAGAAAGCATAAAATATCTCCAGTTGCAGCTTTCGCACCGTAGTTCATTTGTACCGAACGTCCGCGACTTGGAGATTTCAAAACTTGGGTTTTTACAGTTGGTGAAAAAGACTCAAAAAACGTTTTTGCGATGATCAGCGTTTCATCTTCGCTACCACCGTCAACTACAATGATTTCCTTGGGTGATGGTAAAAGTAAAGCGAGATGACGCAATGTTACACCCAAGCTGGTTTCTTCGTTAAAAGTAGGAATAATTATCGAGACTGAGGACATTTGTAGATTAATTATTTTCACAGATGTTCGTAGTGCGGGCATCTTGCCTACGTACCACCCACCAGCGGATACTACCACCCACCCGCCTGCGTAAGCGAGACGCTCATACTACCTTGTAAGCATGATATTTAGATTTGAGTAGTTTTCCCCAAATTGAATTGTAGGGGTGGACAACTTCTACTTGATGTTGATTTTGAAATACAGCATTTCCTTGATTTACCCATTGAAAAATACCACCGCTCAAATTAAAAACATTTTCATATCCTGCGGAGGAAAGTTGTTGAGCAACCTTGGCGCTACGGTAGCCTATTGAACAGTAAACTACGATAGGTTTATTTAAAGGTACTTCCGAAAGTATTATTTTATCTAAATCTAAATTATCAGTTGTAATCAGTTGTGCCGATTCAAGATGACTGACTGCGTATTCTTCTGGTGAACGAGCATCGATAATTAATGGGGTTGGTGAAGTTTGACCCTTAGAGTATTGCAAAAATTCAGAAATAGTGATTAATCTAACATCCGGGAAATTTAGCTTTAGCAGCAGTCCGAGTAAATAGAACATTCAAACACCTCTGGGACTTTACAACCTTCTTTATCGTCTCATTGATTTGAGGCATTGAAATATGGTCGCAGAAACAAACTTTGTTTGCGTATTATTACTGAATATTAATCAAAGCAACATTCTTTTTTTACAATGACTTTATCAATAAAAATAAAATTTAGCGCATAATCATACTTAATTACATTCATGTAATTGTAAATAGGTCAATCTACCGTAATAACGACGAAAGTAGGTAATAAATATATGATGTTTTTCCTCACATAAAGTAATTTTTAGTGTTCTTACTTTCAAGTTGCTTTAACTGAGTAATCTTATCATGTACCCATTTGTATAGGGCAAATTATTTACTTTAAATTACGTAGTTGAATCTAGAAATAGCTGTGAATATATTGTTAGTACGTAAATCCTGTTATGGGAAAAATTTATTACGTATTTAGCAATAAAATTTGTGCTTTGCGACAAAATTAATCTTTTCGGTAGTAACTAGTAAATTATTAGTAAATATGATATCTACGAACTCCAAATGATTAATTTTCAACTGATTACTTATTAACGTCTTAAGGAATTGTAGATATGTCTGTTTCAAAGATAGTAAAAAGAATATCCATCGCTACTGCTGGTGCTGCGACAATAGCTTTAACAACAACTTCAGC
>JBHJOU010000184.1:0-2577 GCA_050329355.1 Rivularia sp. (in: cyanobacteria) | reverse complement strand
GGGGTACTGCTTGAGATGTGTTTGTGGTTTTTGCTGGATCGGATTGAGCAAGAAGGTTTAAAGTTGGCATAATAAGCACAATCAAAATTGGACTCCTAATTGCTAGGATGCCCAAATTTGCAGCTGTATTTTGCGATATGATTATATTTTCTTGGCAAATTTATTGGCAAAGTTTGCAAACTTTCAAAAATAATTCCAAATTAATTCCAAATTAATTTTCATTTCTGCCTTTTTTAACTCAAGCTTTCTGATCTAAATGTCCTGTTTATCTCTTTCTCAACTTCCCCATGACTGCTTTTCCAAAATCCGGCTTGTAGCTACGGATATGGATGGTACTTTAACCACAAAGGGAAAATTCACGGACACACTACTACAAGCTTTGCAAGGTTTAGCCGCAGCTAATATCAAAGTTATAATTGTTACTGGACGTTCCGCTGGTTGGGTTAGCGGTTTGGCATCTTATTTACCAGTAGTAGGGGCGATCGCAGAAAATGGGGGTTTATTTTACATAAGGGAAGAAGCGGTTTCTATTACACCGATATCAGACAAAGACTTGCATCGAAGAGATTTAGCGGCTGTTTTTGAAAAATTAAAGCTTAATTTTCCTCAAATTAAAGAATCATCCGATAACCGTTTTCGGATTACTGATTGGACTTTTGATGTTGCAGGTTTAGATAAAACTTCATTACAAACGATGCAGCATCAATGTCAGGAATTAGGTTGGGGATTCACTTATAGTAATGTTCAGTGCCATATTAAACCTTTAAAACAAGATAAGGCTGTAGGTTTATCGCAAGTGCTACGAGAATATTTTGGGGAATATCTCTCGGATCAAGTTGTTACTGTCGGGGATAGCCCTAATGATGAAAGTTTGTTCGATCGCAATTATTTTGCTGTATCCGTAGGTGTTGCTAATGTGTTGGAATATGTTGATCAATTACAGCATAAACCAGCTTATATAACCCAAAACAAAGAAGGTAAAGGTTTTTGCGAACTATCTGATTATATTTTGCAAGCTAAGAGAATCAATTAATAGTTGGGAGTTAGGAGTTAGGAGTTAGGAGTTATAGAAGTCGGGTTTTTATGAAAATTGTAAAGGTATTACAGATATTTCTCAAAAACCCGACTTCTTTCCATAACCAGGGGATGGTTATCGTCCTTAAATCACCTTAGATGTTGTAAATACGACTTGTTATTACATAAAAGTCGGTGTAATGATTATTGAATAGCAGTAAATATTTTTACTTACGATGAATGAAACTTCCTTGTTGGTAGGATAAATCAAAACCTAGGCTGCTGATCAAATAAATTCTTTCACCATCAATAATTTTATCAAAACTGTTTATTTATGCAAGACTCTGAAAACTCTTCAGCCGCTAGCAATAATCAAAATTTAAATCAAGAATTGCAAAAAGAAATTCGCTATCGCAAATTGCTTGAGGAAAAATTAAGTACTTCTGAAGCTAAGTTACGTGGTATTGTTGAGGCGATACAAGACATTATTTTAATGGTAAGCATTCAAGACAATAATTTGTCTCACCTAGAAATTTTACCAACTTGCGCGAGCGATCAGGATGTTAATACTAACAAATTAATTAATCAAACTGCGGAACTTTTTTTTCAGGAACAAACCGTTAAAACTTACTTAAAACAAGTTCAACAGGCTTTAGATACACAAAAAACCGTACATTTTGATTATCTTTTACAAGAGGAAGAACATCAATTCTGGTTTAGCGCTAGCATTTCTCCTATTTCTGAAAAAACCGTTTTGTGGGTAGCACGGGATATTACTCAACGCAAAACAGCAGAGCAAGCTTTAACAGAAAGTGAGGCACGTTTTCGTGGTGTTTACGAACAAGCTGCTGTAGGAATCTATCAGGTTTCCCTCTACGGTGAATTTATACAGGTTAACTCGCGATTTTGTGAAATGTTAGGTTATAAAGAATCATTTTTAAAACAGATAAGTTGGCAAAGTATTACTCATCAAGATGATATTGAAGCCGAATTAATGCATCTGCGACAGCTATTTAGTAACGAAATTTCTAACTACTCTTTAGAAAAACGATTTATTTGTAAGTGGAATAAATACAATCAAGAACAATGGGTTAATATTAGTGTCTCATTAGTACGTAATCAACAAGGAATACCCGATTATTTTCTTGGTGTAGTCGAAGATATTTCCCTACGCAAATGGACGGAAGATGCTTTACGGGAAAGTGAAGCACGTTTTTGTGCTATTTTCGAGCAAGCAGCAGTGGGAATTTATCAAATTAAACTATCCGGTGAATTTATCGAGGTTAACCCCCGTTTTTGCCAAATTACCGGCTATAGCGAGTCAGAATTATTAGATTTAACTTGGCAAGATATTACAGATTTACATAATTTAAATTCTTTCAGTGAGTTGATGTTTAATATTCTGAATCATAAAAGACATACTAACTCAATACAAAAACAACTTATTCATAAAAATGGCGAGTTAGTACAAGTAAAAACTAATATTTCCCTAGTTTGCGATCGCCTTAATATTCCGCAATATTTTCTTTGTGTAGTCGAAGAGATAGGAAAGTGATGAGTTAG
>JBHJOU010000824.1:0-2973 GCA_050329355.1 Rivularia sp. (in: cyanobacteria) | reverse complement strand
TTGCCAAACTTCTAATGGGGTACCATGTATTTCTGATGCGAATGAGAAGTTCTAACTGAATTATTTTACCCTGAATACGCTGACGATATTTCCACCAAGTTCTCCATAAAATAGCTGCTGTTTCGCAATGCATTTGATAATCTTGGGGAATTTGACAATATTCGTATTGATAAAAACCACGTTCATCTACATTTCCCATCAAAATAAAGTGATATTCAGCTAATACTTTACTTATTAATTGCCAGTGAGTTGAATTATTTTTAATTAAAAATGGATTTAATGCACTTCCTAATTGAGTAGTAGCAATCATTCCTTCTTTTTTTGCCGTTAATCGATTGCTTTTATAAATTGTTTCACCCTGCAATGTTAAGTTTGCTAATAAAACTTCCTTTTTCTGTATAGATAGTTTAAAAAATTCTCGAATCAAATCAATATCGGATAACATCGCAAACGAGGGATAATATTATATGCTTGCTATTTTACCCATGTATTAACCTATCTTTTCACCGTATAAATCCCTAGATTACGTGATATATAATAGCGGATCATCTTACCTGCAATATTTTTAATATTCCATCGCTTTAATTTGCTTATTGGCTTGCGTCTGGGCTTTTTTCATAGCTTGTTCTAACGTTTGTTGTCCTAAAATAGCACTGGTAAATTGATTTTCAAAGTTATTGATAATTAGTGTAGGATACTTACCAATTTGCCAAGGAGTCGCGTAATCTACTCCCCTTAAAAATGGCGATCGCAAATCATCTTGTTCGTAATCTAGTTTCTTGGCTACTGATTTTCTCGTTGGTAAAGCAAAACCGCTTTCAGTCCATTTTTCCATACCTTGTTTACCTGTAAGATAAGATATTAACTCCCAAGCTTGAGCTTTGTGTTTTGCTTTTTGATTCATCACGTAAGCAACGGTAAATACCATTGTGCCTTTTTTCTCGTTTATCGTTGGCACTTCTGCGGTTGCAAATTCTAAGTTAGGAAAAGTCTCTTTTAAATAAGGAATCGTCCAATTACCTTCAATTACCATTGCGACTTTACCTTGAGCAAACATTTCGCTACCGGAATTTGTCCCTACATCTGTTTTTTGTGCGGAAGTTCTTTCTTTTTGATATTGTTCTACAGCTAATTGCAATCCTTTCAAAGCTTCGGAGTTAGCAAAAGTGGCATAACCATTTTGATTGATAATTTCACCGTCGAAGGCTTTGATTTTATAAGCTTGTCGTGCTAATTCTGGAATTTCTCCAAAGCCATATCGATCTATTCTGCCATCTTTATTACTATCTTCTGTTAACTTTTGAGAGTAAGTACGTAATTCTTTCCAAGTAACAGGAGGATTAGTTAAATCTTTTTGATTAAAGGCTTGTTTGTTATAAAATAAAGCCAGAGTTGAGTAATCTTTTGGTAGTCCGTAAATTTGATTTTCGTACTTAAAACTGTTTAATAAGGTTTGTTCAAAATCACTTAAATCAAATTCAGAATTGATATAACTATTTAACGGTTCCAGAACATTTTGACTCATCAAAAAGGGAGCTTCCAAAACATCCAAATAAAATACATCCGGGGCTGCTTCCCCAATTAAACGAGTTTTGATTACATCCATATATTGGTCATTGATCACCTCGTATTTAACTTTTATATCCGGATGTTCTAACTCAAAATCTCTTAATAACTGTTTTAATAGCTTTTGTTCAACTGAACTCGCTCCCCAACCGCTGAGTTTGATATTAACTATATCTGATGATGTAGAAGCACTCGATAATAATAAATTATGCACAACTACTATTACCAAGATAAATCCTAGCAACATTCCTAAAAATCTCAGTAGTTTTCTGTTCATAACCATAGCTTCACCCACTTCTTACAGATTAGCTTTCCAAACAAAATTGATTCTCCCGGCATATTCCCATATTTAATATTATGTTCCGTTAAATAGTTGTAATAAAAGGGAATAGGGAATAAGAAAGTTTCAGCTTTACAATTATTTTTGAACTAACTTGAGATTTATTTAATATTTATTACTTTTGATAGAAAGATTTTTATTAAACAAGACCTTTATAGTATTAAACAAAGTCATCAAGATTACTATCTTAAATTTGTATTTATATGTAGTTTTATTGATGTATGTAAGGTAACATGAGCAAAAGGTTGCCAGCGCAACCAATCTCAACATTTAAATAACGGGCTATAAAAAAACATCCCGAAGGGTGGCTAATGCAATCTGTTCAGGTTAATACAGAATTTTTTGAAGTAACACAAAACACCCAGAGTGCTGAATTACCGTCAGTACTGTCTCTGAGTCCAACAATACAAGAATCTCAACTTCAGAGAATTTCTAAAAATGCGATTCGTAGAAGTTTAAAAGCCTCTACTGTGGATGGGATGTTTGCATCAGTATTTGAGATTACGACTACTGGAATTCTTTTAAGTAATTTTCTTGTAGAATTGGGGGCAACTCCAGTACAGATTGGGATGCTTTCTTCTATTCCCATGCTGGTAAATTTGTTACAACCTTTGGGTGCTTATTTTTCCGAACGTACTAAAAGTCGTCATAACTTTTGTCTTTGGACTCACGGTGCTGCAAGATTGGTATGGTTATTTTTGGCGATCGCCATTGGGATGATAAGTTGGGGTAAATCGGATTTAAATAACCATCAGTTAGTTGTTTTAACGCTGCTGACTATTTTAGCGAGTCATGTATTTACAGCTTTAGGAAGTGCATCTTGGCTGAGTTGGATGGCAATGTTGGTTCCCCGACAGTTGCGGGGAAGATATTTTGGTATCCGAAATAGCATTTCTAGCTTTACTAGACTGCTTTATGTACCCTTGGCTGGTTTTGCTGTAAGTTGTTATCCCGGTGGATACATCCAAGGTTATGGATTGGTTTTGCTGTTTGGATTGATTGCTGGTGCAGCAAGTCTTGGTTGTCAGTTTTTTAAAGCGGATATTAATCCCCAGTCTCATAACTAT
>JBHJOU010000532.1:0-2612 GCA_050329355.1 Rivularia sp. (in: cyanobacteria) | reverse complement strand
TTATTTTCGGTAGCAATTTGACTGTTGTGTATCTGAATAGCTACAATTGCCCTTTTTGTAAGCTCTGATGCTCTAAGCGGGTGAGTACTAAATTTTTTATCATTCAATAAATCTTCTGTCGAGAAATTACTTAAATCTTCCTCATGACGCTTTGCTTTCCCGATAATACTTTTTGAATAAAAGACCAAAGCGCGGTTGATTAATTCGATAGGTTCAATACCTAACTCTTGCATTGCCAGTTGTGCAATTTCTGGAAAGTCAATTGCTGTTTGTTCGTTATTCATATCAATTAATAATTTAATTTGTTTTTGGCTGCTTGCTTGCTGTTGCTGTTTCCATTCTTCCCGTTCCTGACCGCCTAACTCATCCCAATTTTCTTGGGAAAAACTAAGATATTTGATTGCTAAATGTTGATATCTTGGTACGTTACCTTTACCGCTGTTGGTGAAATATTGTAAAGAATTTTCTTGTTCTTCACTGTCTGGAAAAAATTTTAATACTTCTTTACGTACAGTTGCCAGTGGCTTTTTACGACTGTTGAGAAGTTCGTAAGATTTTTCAATTTCTGTAACGACTTTCCCACAAACCGTTTTAATTTCTTCCTCGGTTTTGAGTGATTGCAATTTTTGCGCCAACTGTTCCCCTACCAATTCCCATTTTGCACTCATTTATCTATCTCCTTGACCTCATGTATATAGATTAACTCACTATCTTTCTATTGACAAGAGGTTAAAGCAATAGATAAGTATGACTCATTAATAGATAAAACCACATAATTATACTAAATACAGGTACCAAGTACAGGATTATTAGGTTATATTGTTGATATACAGGTAGCAAGTACAGGTAATAAGAATGTTAAACGCCGAAGAACAAGTAAAGCGTCGGGAAAAACTAGCCAAGTATTCGGAACAAGATTTGAAAGATATGACCGCTGTAGGGCTTAAGCGCTTGGCTAATGGCATTATTCCCGGTTACGCCAAAATGAAAAAAACACAATTAATCAACGAATTACAAATAATATGCAAGCCAGAAAAAGTTATTGCTGAGTTAATCCCCAATACTCCACTAGAAAGTATTGAGCTAAACCGCCAAGTTACTAAGGAATTTCAAAAAAATGTAAGTGAAAATTTGGGGGAATGGACGGAACAATTTTATAAGCAATTTAGAAGCTTAGTTCAATCTGGTTTTAATAAGGATGGTATCTGGAATGATTCAATTCATAGCGATATTGCAGCATACGCCTATCGGGTAATACGTTTTTTAGATGAAAGGGAAGGGCATCAAAACGATGGTAAATTAGCTTTTACCACCAAACTAAGATACAGAACTTTTATCTGTAACTTACTTATAAGCTTTGTAGAAAGTGAGAAAGATACGGTTTATTCTAATCAATTAAAATCATGTTTAGAAATTTTACTAAGACAGATAAAAATTCAAATAAATGATTTAACTCAGCAGAAAAAAGGACTACAAGAAAGACAATTAGCAAAGCGTAAAAAAGCCAAAGAAACAATCAGCTTCAAGCCATTACATGACTTTGCTGTTAAAGTACTTAGCAGTCTTGATAGTTTGAACCCTAGCCAGTGGAAGCGTGTTTCTATAGCGTTAGCGATTGCCACTGGTAGGAGATTGGCAGAAATTCATCAAGAAAAAACCAATTTTGAATATGTTGATAAACAGCACGTTAACTTTACAGGTCAATTAAAAGTTAAGGGTGATGCGGAAGAATATTTTATAAAAAATCCTAGCTATCAAATACCAGTATTGGTAAATGCCGAGTTAGTTGTTAAAGGTCATCAATGGCTTAAGGACAATAAAAAAGTAGTTGATGATTCTAGAGCGGTTAATCGCCGTTACAGTGGTGATATTTCTCAAGCCATGAAAGGATTAAAAATCAGCTTAAATATTAATCACGATTTTTTTACTTACAAAGGGCTAAGAACAATTTACGCACAAACCTGTAATCAAATTTTTAATAACAATAATACAGACAATGCTTTATACCTAGCTGAAATATTAGGGCATGGTCGAGGTGAATTGTTAAAGGGTGAAAATTTGATTGATATGCTTACGCCACAATCTTATAACAGTGATTTTAATGTCACTGATACTGACTGTGTTATTTTTAATAATTTTTAAGAAAAGAAGAGTCTCTTAAATGCCAGTTTGATAAGACTCTGGCATTTAATGTTAATTAAAAATGCTTAAAAATATATCTAAAAAAGTATTTTCTTACACAAAAATTGACTTACATCTATAAATTAATAAACTAAATTAAGTAGTTAAAAGCACTGCTATCTATATATTTACTGATGGCAATGTTCGGAGTCGCGCAGCGGTGACTACCGTAACATCTTTGTATTGTCTTTGTAGTTTCGGTAGTCACGCTATGCCGTAGTCGTATTGGGGAAATATTTCGGTAGTCACCATTGACTATATCTATTTATTTACAGGGGGTGACTACCGTATCATCTTTGTAGCCTCAGCAGCCCCCCCGAAGTGCGATCGCCATTCCAACTTTTTTTTAGCTGAACCTCGAAGACGCGGGCAATAATCGAAAGCTTTGAAATAAAAATTGCAAAATTTTTCAAATCCACAAACCCGGAATA
>JBHJOU010000996.1:0-2448 GCA_050329355.1 Rivularia sp. (in: cyanobacteria) | reverse complement strand
AATCCCCAAAGTTTATCACCTTGAAAGATGGGAACGGTAAGATAAGCTTTAGCTTCAAATTGCTCTAATAACTCCATGTAGCAAGGAGGAAACCCGGCTTTTTCGACATCATCAACAACGAAACTAGTTTTTTGTTTATAACGACCACCTTGATTATCTTTGAGATGAGTATCTCTTTCTTTGTAGATTGATTCAAGGCTGCGAATGGAGTCGCAGTGACCATTCTCTTTCAATAAAGCTTGGTCAATTTCCTTTTCTATAAAAGGTTTCCAGTTTTTACCGATAGATTCTACAATAAATTCACCGCTCCAATCTGGGTTAAAGCGATAAACAACAGTACGATCTGCTTCCAATAAGCGACGGACTTCGTAAGCAGTTGTTTGCAAAATTTGACTAAATTGTGAAGAATCTGTACTTTGTTGTGTGAGCCCTTCTCCAATTTTACGAGTCAGAGCAATTAGACTTTGCTGACGTTCTGCTGTTTTTGCTAATTTTCGCGATTGTTCTTGAGTTTGCTCGACGAATTCTGCTTGAGATACAGCTACACCCAAGTTAATTGCAATTTGACGCAACAATTTAACTTGCTCTTGGTGCCATTGATAAGTCCCACTGTTTTGATAAGCACCTAGTAAACCCCATAATTTCTGTCCTGAAAACACTGGAGCAATTACGTAGGCTCTGACTTGAAACTGTTCCAAAATTTCTATATGACAGGGTGCGTGATTCATTTCATAGATATCATTCACTACCAAGGTTTCATGCTGACGATAACGCCCTCCTTGAGTTTCCTGTAGATGACTATCTTCCCAAACAGTTTTGATACCAGGACCAACCAGAGGAACCCAACCATTAACCACAGATTCAGCGATAAATTCCCCGCTCCAATCAGCATTAAAGCGATAAACTGCTAAACGATCGCATTGAATTAATTGGCGGATTTCTTGGGTAGTAGTACGTAACAGTTTATCAAGACTAGAGGCTGACTGAATCTTATCAATAACTTTTGAGATCGATTTAAACTCTTGTGATTGTTGCTCTAATTTTCTTTGCAACTCAAAATTTTGCAATTTATGAGCAAATTCAGCAGTTACTTGAGTTAACAAGCTAATTTCCCATTCTTCCCACAGACGTGGTGTTTTACAACTGTGTATCCCTAGTAATCCCCAGATTTCACCTGCAACTAAAATTGGAATGGTTAAACTAGCTGTAACTTGGAATTTTTCTAACAGTTGAGCTTTGTAAGCCGTCAGTTCAATTTCTTTAATATCCTTGATACTCAGAGATTCAAAATATTCTTCTCTTGCATCTAAACCAAAAATCATCGTCGGGAGAATTTCATCCTTGGTAGGTGTCCAACCCTGACTCATTGATTCTCCAATCACAACACCTGATGATGATGAATCAAAACGATAAATCAACACGCGATCGCTTTTTATTTTCTTTCTAACTGCTGCGGTTGTAACTTTGACTAATTCTTCTAATTCTTTGACTTGACGAATTTGCTCAACAATTGACGATAAATGTATTCGCCAATTTTTAAATTGCTGCTCAATATTTTTTAAATTAGAAACTTGTTGATTGAATTCGCTGGCTTTATCAGACTTTTCAATATTATCGAAATGATGTCCGTTTTCAGTATTTTCTTGATATGCGCTGGTCATTGAAGGTACCTAAAATATTTGTATTTGTTATGGAGAATGAAAAAAAATTATTGTTTTGTTCTTATGGCTATTGACTATTAATTATTATGAATTGACCATAAGGGAGATTGAATAATTGCAGAAGCATCTAAATTGACAATCATTTCTTCTGAAGAATTAATAAAATATCCTTGTACAAAAGGAGCAACTTCTTGAGAAACTAATTCGGTTGATGGTGGTTTCATTTGTTCTAAACTAAACTCTTCGATATCCATAATTTGCCGCACCAATAATCCCAAGGATTTACCTTCTTTCTCCAATACAATTGTCATCATTTTTGAAATAAAATTACTCCCATCACAGCAAGGTAAGTAACCTAACATTGCTTCTAAATCAATTAACCAAAGCATAGAGCCGCGCCAATTATAAATACCAAATACACAACTTGGCATTTGGGGAACGCAGCAGACTTCATTCAAGGATACAGGTAAAATTTCTGTCACGTTTTGCAATGAAATAATTGCTGTATTTTGTATACCCAAGTTAAAGCTTAAAAACTTTTCTGAACTGTCCAAAATGATTGTTCCTTACACACGTTTATTTCTATATTTCAAACGATAGTTATTAACTGTTCATGGGGAAAAGTTGAGAACATGGGAGCTTCCTATTCCCTTTTATTCCTAATCAACTATTTCTTCAATTTTTGTAGAACTCCTTCTAATTCTTCCTTTTGTACCGGCTTAGAAAGATAAGCATCAGCACCTAACATATCACCCCACATTTTATCTACATCTGTATTTTTTGTAGA
>JBHJOU010000357.1:0-5974 GCA_050329355.1 Rivularia sp. (in: cyanobacteria) | reverse complement strand
AAGAAATTAAGGCATCGAATCAGTGTTAGAGATGATGTTTACGACAAGCTCAAGCAAGCTTCTGAAAGTCAAGGTAAAACGATGACGGATTTGGTGAATGAAGCTTTGAAGGCTTATTTGGAAGTAGAGTAAAGGTTTGTAGTAGTTATTGGAAGTATGTTAGTTAGGAGACGTTGCAATCTGCTGCGTCTCTATATTTTTTTGTTTATTCACAGAAGATTGTCAATTTTAAAAAACCGCTTTCCCTAATCTGAAAACGGATTTTCAACTTTGAGTCCAGCAATTCCTTTAAAATCACTAAGTAGGTCGGCGTTGAAAATTGTAATTATGGTAAGGGAGTAGGGTAAGGCTTTAAAGCCAATTTATATTTTGTTACATAGTTAGATTTATTGTTGCCGACTTACTTAACATTTCTTGTAACCAAAAATGCATCTTGATTTAGTGCAGTTGCAAAATATGCGATTCTACAAATGTCAGCCTTGTGAACTTCTGAAATGGGTAGAATCTGAAAAATAACGGAGTTAACAATGAAAACCAAACAACCCAAAACTAATCAAAGCGAAAAGCTAAGAGCTATCGCTTACAGCATGGATTTACTAATACCGGGCATCTATATATGGTGTCCCTGGTTTATATTAAAAATCGGTGGTAGCTATCCCGATGACAATCCTTATAGGTATCCCGGTATGATTCATAGTTCTACTGGTGTGGCGATAGTTCTACCGGGATATAAAATATTTACTTCTTATCAAGGAAGTTATGACGCTTGATAAACACAGCATACAGGGTTTAGCTGCATTTACCACCAAAACACTACCGTCAAACGAATTTGAAAAACGAATGTTAAACGCTGGATATTTTGAAGTAGGAAGCGCACCAGGACAAGGTGGAAGAATTAAGGTCTGGTGGTCACACGATGAGTATCCCAGAGTTGAATCAATTTATAGTCCTAATAAAAATCTTGTGTTAACTGCATATCATGTATAAACAGGTTATTTACAAATTATTTGTGGTTATTATTTTTGTAAATAATGAGTTTTAAAAATTTCTTTGATTAATGGCACAGTTTTATCTCCCAAATATCCTTAATTTTAAAATTAAACAACATTCCAAAACCAGCATCATGAATTGATTTAGCTAACTTGGTATGTGCCAATCTTTTACTCTTAATAAAGATGGGCTAGATTTGTTGCGTCTTTATCGCGCTACTGGGTGCATTAAGTAGGAAGGCTCGTAGTTGCGCTTAAGCGCTCATATCTAAAGCGCCCTTTATTTATTTGTGCTGACCTACTTAGATGAGAAGTCGGGTTTTTACAAGAATTTTTCGGTGTTACAGATACTTACTCTAAAAACCCGATTTCTACAGTTAAGCTGTACTTAAAATTTTTAGTAATTATAAACACATTGTTTTTTTAGCAATAATCCCAGATTTGGGCTACTGAAGTTTAGTTAAAATTTGATTTAGATAGAACATCAGTAATCACGATAGTATTCTTGAATAAGTGATTTTTACTAGGTATTTTGACAATTTTAGGTTTGATAAAGTGACTTGGATAACTGTTGTTTAGAAGTAGTCAAGATAATTTATTACTAAGCGCAAAAATGTAGCCTTTTTACTAGAAATTACTAAATAAGGTGGAATAAAATAATACATCTACGCAAGAGGTAGGTTAGCGCTAATGTACCCAACCCCAGAACAACTGGCCGCTGACGAAGCTACTCCACCCGATAAACTCAGGGTTCTTGCTTATGAAAGTATAGAACTAGGAAGATTGGTGGCAGCAAATCCCAGTGCTGAACCGGATTTATTGCGGGAGTTAGCATCGAGTCAAGATAAGGCTACCCGCGAAAATGTCACGAAAAATCCCAATTCACCCACTGATGTACTGCTGAAATTGGCGGGAGATTTTCCGGCTTCATTTTTCTCTAATCCGGTGTTATCCCTGTTGATGCTGGAAAATCCCAATTTAGCCACAGATATATCATATTGGTCTTTATTAAAGCTTTTAAAAGAGGATCAAGCCCCAGAATGGTTTTTAGCTTGTGCTGTAATGCATTCCAATTCTTTGGTATTGGAAGCTGTAGCAAAACATCAACAAGCTTCAGAACACATTTTAGAACAGTTAGCGATTAAAAGTCGGTACGATCCCGAATTGGGTTTATGTATTGCACAACGCAAAGATATAACTCAAAGGGTTTTGGAAAAATTAGCAGAATATGGTGCAAGTTCTGTTCGCTTGTATCTTGCTACTTATCCGAAAATTCCTGTGAGAGTTTTGGAAATTTTAGTCGATAATCCAGAACCAAATTGGAATTTAAGAGTAGCTATTGAAACAAGTATTGCTAAAAATCCCAATACGCCCCTGAGTGTTCTAGAAAAATTGATCAAGGTACCATTAACCAAAGTCAAAAGTGCGATCGCCAAACGTTCCGATTTAACCAAGCATTTGATCATCGAATTGGCAATGGATTATCGGGTGCATACGATGAATTTTCTGCCCCAGAATCCTCACATCCCTAGTAGTTGGTTGGAGGAAATGGCAAAACATCCCCATGAAAGAGTGCGGCAGATGGTAGCAAGACATCCCAAGACACCAGCATATTTGCTAGTACAAGCAGCAAAGGATTTGCAATTGCGTCAGTTTGTTGCAGAAAACCCCAGTACTCCTCCAGAAATTCTTGAAGAATTAGCAATGGATAGTCGGGGAGATATCCAGGCAGCTGTTGCCAGGAATGGCAGTACTCCAGGTTATGTATTAGAGATATTGGGTAGTACTCCGTTTCATGATTTGTTATTAGCGCGTCATCCCAACACACCAGAATCAACCTTACAAAAAGTGCTTTGGCGTTTGGCATTAGACGAACGTTTATCAGTTCGCAAATATGTAGCACAGCACGAGCAAACACCAATGTCAATCTTAGTTCAATGGGCGAAACATTCACCAGAACTTCGTCCGTGGATAGCCTTAAACGTTCGCACACCATCCCAGGTTTTAGAGGAACTTGCCAAAGATACATCTAAAGATGTGCGTTATGGTGTGGCGAAAAATATTAATACTCCTCCCCAGGTTTTAGAAAAACTGGCTGAAGATTGGCGATTAGAAGTTCGTCAAGCTGTAGCTAGTAATCCTCAAACACCCGGAAATGTTCTGGAGATATTAATTAAGGATTGGCATTTGCGTTCATTTATTGCTCAAAATCCTAGTACTCCCGCTACAGCATTAGAACAACTTACACAATTTTTCCGATACGACTGGCATATAGTACAGCATCCCAACACCCCACCTAAACTGCGCCAGAAATTATTAGAAGAATTTTCTACTAGCGTTGTGGAAACCGAAAGGTTATTTGTCGCAAGACATTCAGAAACGCCCGTAGAAATTTTAGAACATCTAGCCCAAGACGAAGACCCCGTTGTTGCCAAATCCGCAAAACGTTCTTTAAGAAAACGTCAGGGAGAAGGTTAGAGGTTAAAGGTTAAAGGTTAAAGGTTAGAGGTTAGAGGTTAAAGGTTAAAGGTTATAACTCCTAACTCCTAACTCCTAACTCCTAACTCCTAAATATTCCCAATCCAAAATCCAAAATCTAAAATCCAAAATTCTATGACTCCCAACGAACTTAAATTATTTTTAGACCAACTTATTCGTAATAATATTCAAATCAGTACCATGATTTGGGGACCTCCGGGTATTGGTAAATCTAGTATTGTTAGTCAATTAACACGAGAAAGCGGTATTGATTTTGTAGATGTTCGTTTGTCTCAGTTAGCACCTACTGATTTACGTGGTTTGCCGGTTGCTGAAGATGGTATTTCTAAATGGTTTCCCCCAGAATTTCTACCTCGTAAGGGTAAAGGTGTATTGTTTCTCGATGAGTTAAATATGGCTCCTCCGGCAATGCAGGGAGTCGCACAACAGTTGATTTTAGACCGCTGTGTAGGCTCCTACGTAGTGCCAGATGGTTGGTTTGTATGGGCAGCAGGCAACCGTAAAGAAGACCGCGCTGCTGTATTCGATATGCCTTCACCTTTAGCAAATAGGTTTTTACACGTAGAAGTACAACCGGATTTTGAAAGTTTCAAAGCTTATGCTTTAGAAAAAGGTGTACACGAGCAAATAATTGCTTTTCTTTCCTTCCGCACTACTTTATTACACAAAATTGACCCCCAACAACCAGCTTGGGCTTCTCCTCGCTCTTGGGTAATGGCAAGTGCCTTACATTGTGCCGGATTAAATATTAATCCAGCGGTAGGAACTGCTGCTGCTACTGAGTTCGCTTCATACATTTCCATGTACGACAATCTACCGAACCTAATCGCGATTTTGGAAGGAAAAGGCGAAACCATTCAATTTCCTAAAGAACCCAGCGTCAGATATGCCACTGTAGTTGGATTGACAGTGCGTGCTGAAAATGCTGTTCAAGCACTTAATGCTTTTAATTGGTTAAATCAAGTTGCAGCCAATGAATGGGTAAGACTTTTTGCTGTAGATTTATCGCGAGTCATGGAAAGTAAAGGTAAGCGAGGAGTTTTAGCTAATTTACTCAGCAAAAATCCCGAATTTAAGAAATTATTGCAAGATTATCTAGATTCGCAGAAACCATAGAAAGGTTAAAGGTTAGAGGTTAAAGGTTAAAATTCATAACTCCTAACTCCTAACCCCTAACTCCCAACTGCTAACTCCCAACTCCCAACTCCTAACCCCTAACTCCCAACTCCTAACTCCCAACTCCCAACTGTCAACTGTCAACTGTAAACTGTAAACTGTAAAATGACTGAAGATATTCAAAAAAGTATTAGCGCATCTTTATTGCGTTTGCAAACAAAATCACCGTTTTTTGCAACACTAGCAATGTTTGCTCGTTTTATTCCTACAGAAAAATTACCGACAGCGGCTACTGATGGTAAAGATATTTTCTATAATGTCGAGTTTTTATTATCTTTACCTACGAAACAACTTGATGGAGTGTTGCTACACGAAGTTTTACACGCAGCACTACTTCATGTACCACGTCGGGGTGTTAGGGATGCTCAATTATGGAATATTGCGGCTGATATCGTGATTAACGGGATGATTGCTACACATGGGTTTGAATTACCCAAAGGAACTTTAAGAGATGTTAAATTAGAACATTTAAGCGTTGAGGAAGTTTATGAAATTTTGCTTCAAGATGCTGATAATGCTCCACAATTAACTAATCCCGATTTACTCGATAGTCCACCGGAAGATGCTGCTGGTTCTCAACAACAAGGTAATAATCAAGAAAGTCAAGAAGCAGGAGAGCAGGAAGGAAAAGGAGAAAGTTCCTCGACTTCTCAAAATGGTGATAGTATGTCCCAAGCAAAAAAAGCCGCAATGGAAGCCCATTGGCAAAATGCCATGCAGCAAGCAGCTACTGTTGCCCGTACTGCAAATAAAGGTAATCTTGGGGGAGCAATTGAACGAGAATTAGAAAGTTTAAATTCTGCTCAAATTGATTGGCGTTCTTATCTTTGGCGATATTTAGTACAAACCCCTACTGACTTTTCTGGATTTGACCGCCGTTTTATCGGACGCAGGTTGTATCTAGAAAGCTTGCAAGGTGAATCGATTCGCGTTTATTTAGCTTTGGATACTAGCGGCTCGATTGATACAAAACTACTGGGATTATTTTTATCGGAAGTGCAGGGTATTTTAAGTGCTTACCCCCACATTAAATGCGAATTTTACTATGTTGATGCCGAAGTTTACGGTCCTTATGAACTCAACGGTAATTCCATGCCACCAAAACCTCAAGGTGGTGGTGGTACATCTTTTGTTCCTTTCTTCGATCAAGTTGCTCGAACATGGGATGGACAACAACAAGCTGTATGTGTTTATTTAACTGATGGTTACGGTACTTTCCCGGATATACTACCGGAATTGCCCGTGTTGTGGGTGGTGACTCCTGGTGGTTTAGCTTTGGATGAGTTTCCCTTTGGGGAAGCGGTACGATT
>JBHJOU010000900.1:0-10663 GCA_050329355.1 Rivularia sp. (in: cyanobacteria) | reverse complement strand
CAAATACCTCCCTCTCCAGGAATAAATTCCGGTGCGGTGCAATATATTTTTAATTTGAAGAAAAATCAACAGTGGGGATACAAACTCGGATATGAAGGAACAACTTTAAAGTTAAAATTACGTCATCCTCCCGAATTAGTTCGTAGCAGACGCAAACCTTTATCGGGAATCAAAATTTTATTAGATCCTGGGCATGGTGGTAAAGAATCCGGAGCCGTTGGACCAACGGGCTTACCAGAAAAAGATGTAAACTTAACTGTATCTAACTTACTGCGTGAAGAGTTGCTCAAACGAGGTGCAACGGTAGTAATGACGCGGGAAGATGATAAATTTGTATCATTAGATCAACGACAACTGATAATTGCCAAAGAAGAACCCACTTTGGCGTTATCGGTTCATTATAATGCTCTCCCCGATTACGGTGATGCCGAAAACACCAAGGGTGTAGGAATGTTTTGGTATCATCCCCAAGCTCATAGTTTAGCTATATATCTACATAATTATTTAGTTGAGAAGTTAGATAGACCTTCTTATGGTGTGTTTTGGAACAACTTAGCCTTAACTCGTCCGGAAGCCGCACCATCATTACTTTTGGAATTAGGTTTTATGAGTAACCCAGAAGAATTTGAATGGGTGACAAATTCCAAAGAACAGAAAAAGTTAGCCCAAACTCTTGCTGATGGTATTACAAGGTGGTTCAGAACTAATCTTTAGAAGGGTGGTGTGAAAAGTCGGGTTTTTCAGATAAATATGTGTCACAGAAGACAAGTTTTCTAAAAACCCGACTTCTATGATTGTCGGTGATGTGAGAAGGAAGTCGGATTTTTAGGTTATTCAAAAGTAAAACTCCGCAGCCAAACCGAAAGTATTCATTAAACAATCAATCAAATAAAAATATTAGTAGAAAGTATATATTTTTTGCAAATATTTTTCTTTGATTGATGCTTATTTAATTTAACTATTAGCATACTGACGTGGATTTTACTTAAGTAAAAACTCAAATTTTATAAAAAACGAGAAAAACAAGCTTTGTACATTCATAAACACCGCCGTTATTTCCGGGTTTTTACGGTAATTTTACAATTACTTTACTAGAAACAGTGACTTCTACACATTAACTTTATAGTAATTTGTTTAAATAATTCCAATTGAAGTTATATTAAAGTTTGTCCAGAAAAAAATGAAGAATATAATATAAACCATCATAATTTGTATAAATTTTAACTGTTGAAATTACTTTCCACTCATCAACTTTTTTGCTTAAAGCTAACTATTTAGAATATTTGAGCCTCTGCTGCGCTAGAGAAGAGCATCTATATCTAAGCTGTTCGTTAATTAATATTATACAAACAGTATTGTAAATGCTCTGATTCCAACCTCGTGAGAGCCGCATTTGATTTGCGCTTCTTTCATAATGTTATTTGTGTTTCCCTGATTATTAGTAGACCTGGCTAGTTGTTAATAGGTATTTGATTTTAAACGTAGTATCATTGTTTGGATACAAGTGATGGCACAGGTGCAGTTACTGAACGTAAACATTCATAACGTCGCGATGAGCGACTTGTTAAACAATCTGAGAGATGGTGGTCTTGTAGTAACTCCTAACGTAGACCATCTGATGAAATTGCAAAGAGACCAGGATTTTTATGGAGTTTATCAAGAAGCAGAATACAGAGTTTGTGATAGTAGAATATTGATGTATGTATCTCATTTTTTGGGAACACCGATAAAAGAAAAAATTTCCGGTTCCGATTTGTTTCCAGCTTTTTATACTTATTACAAAAACGATGAAAGTATAAAAATTTTTATCCTTGGAGCCGAAGCCGGAATTGCTGAAATTGCGCGAAAAAATATTAATTCTAAAATAGGTAGAGAAATTATCGTTGATACTTACTCACCTCCTTTTGGATTTGAGAAAGATGACAAAGAATGTCAAAAAATTTTGGACATAATCAATTGTTCAAATGCAACAGTTTTAGCAATTGGAGTGGGCGCTCCTAAACAAGAAATGTGGGTTGCAAAACATAGAAAATATTTACATAAAATCAAGATATTTTTGGCAATTGGTGCAACGATTAATTTTGAAGCTGGAAATATCAAACGCTGTCCAAAATGGATGAGTGAAGTTGGTTTAGAGTGGCTGTATAGACTTTGCAGCGAACCTAAACGGTTGTGGAAGAGATATATTTTGGATGCAATTCCATTCCTTTACTTGATTTTCAAGCAACGCTTTCAACTGTATAGAAATCCTTGGTCAAAAATGAATTCCAATCAAGTTAATAATAGTGTTAAATCTATAGTTGGAAGTTTTAAGAGAATGTAGAAGTTGTTTGTACTTCTCTTAAAGTCTTGGAAGCAAGTAAAATAAAGTTGGGATTTTTCTTTCTGCATTATTTCTAGAAGTAAGCATCGATACTATTAAAAAACTATGGAAAATAAAAACATTTCTGAAGAGATAGATGTACAAAAATATTTACTAGTTTTAAAACGTCGTTGGTTGGTTGCAACGGGGGTTTTTGGAATTTTTGCGGCTTTTGCAGCTTTTAATTGGATAACTCAAAAATCTGCTTATGAAGCAACAGGTAAACTGCTTTTCCGAGCAGATAAAACCTCATCTCTAACGGGTGCGGGGAAAGAAATTGGTCATTTAGAGTCAATCAAACGTGAAGCTAACCCTTTAGATACCCAAGCGATAATTTTACAGTCCGAACCAATAATGAAGGAAGTAGTAAAGTCTCTGGATCTTAAAGAAAACAATGGTCAACCTCTAAATCCAGATTCAATATCTATCAGCACTGGTTCAATTGTAGGTACTGATATACTAAGAGTTTCTTATACATCGGGTGAGCCGGAATTAGCGATAAAAGTAGTTAATAATGTGATGGAAGCTTACATAAAAGAAAATATTTATACTAATCGTTCGGAAGCGATCGCAGCACGTTCGTTTATTGAAGAACAATTACCAGCAGTGGAAAGAGAATTAAATAATGCAACAAAAGAATTACGAGATTTTAAGCAGAACAATCAAGTTATTGAGTTAAAAGAAGAGACAATTAAAGCAGTTCAAATTATTCATGAAATTGACAAAGATTTAGGACAGGCTCAATCAGAACTCGCTGAGTTAAGAGCAAGAGAAAATGAAGTAAGTCGTCAAGTAAATTTGCCATTAGACCAAGCTATAGATATAACTTCTTTAAGTCAAGTAAAAGGTGTACAGGAAGTATTAAGCGAACTACAAAAAGTACAAACAGAATTAACAACTTTACGAACTACACTGACTAATTCTCATCCATCGATTGTAGATTTTGAAGAAAAAGAAGCTGCTTTAAATAACTTATTGCAGTCTCGAATTGTTCAATCTTTAGGATATCAAGCTCAAATTGCTCCGAGCAGCTTACAAATAGGAAAAGTCAAGGAAGATTTAGCTTCTGAGTTTATTGCATTACATTCACAGCGCTTGGGTTTAGTACAAAAAGTAGAATCTTTGTCTAAATTAAGGAATATGTACAAACAGAGGACTGATAATATTCCCAATTTAGAGAGGAGACAGAAAGAGTTAGAACAAAAATTATCAATAGCCCAAAGCAGTTACGAAAATCTCAATGCAAGATTACAAGAAATTAGAGTAGCAGAAAGTCAAACTGTTGGCAATGCTAGCATCGTTGAATATGCAAGAAAAGTACATCCTAGCCCCCAAGCTCAGAAAAAGAGGTTTATGATTACTTTTGGTAGTCTCTTTGTTGGTTTCTTGCTCGGTATTGGTTCGGCTTATTTTATCGATTTGGTTGATAGAAGGCTGAAAACTGCTAAGGAAGCAGAGAATCTTTTCGGCTATACCTTACTAGGCTTAATTCCCAAATTTGATACTACAACAAATACAAATAGTATAAATACTGTAAGAAATCACATTCCAGGTGTCTCAGAAAGAGTTATTGTTGCAACTTCACCTCGCACCATAATTCATGAAGCATACCAAATGCTTCAGGCTAACTTGAAATTTATTAGTTTGGATAAGAAAGTTCGATCGATTGTAGTCACCAGTTCTGTAACGGATGAAGGAAAAACAGAAGTCGCAGCTAATTTAGCAGCAGTTATGGCACAAGTAGGAAGACGAGTGCTGCTAGTTGATGCTGATATGCGTAAACCATCTCAACATCACCTTTGGGGATTAATTAACTCTATCGGTTTGAGTAACGTGATGGTTGGAGAAAATGATTTGGAAGATGCGGTACAAAGAGTGACCGAAAACTTATCAGTGCTGACATCTGGTGTTATGCCTCCAAATCCTCTGGCACTAATCGATTCAGAACGGATGACAAGTTTTATAGAGATGCTATCTCTGAATTATGACTATATAGTTTTTGATACTCCTCCTCTAGTTGGAACTGCGGAAACAGCAGTTTTATCGCAAATGGTCGATGGTGTTTTGGTTGTAGCTAGACCTGGGTTAGTGGATTCAGCGAGTGCTAATGCTGCGAAATCTTTACTGGAAAGGTCAGAGGCGAATGTTTTGGGAATTGTCGCTAACAGCGTAAATGTCAAGCACGAGCCGAATAATTATTTTTACTACAGCAGTCCTCAATCTGAATTTAGTGCTGAGAAGGTGGATGCAGGGATAGTGGGTTCTAAGAGTTAAGAGTGAGGAGTTAGGAGTGAGGAGTTGTTACACCTTAGACCTTTGACCTTTAACCTTGTGACCTGTGACCTATGAGTACCCAACTGAACGAAATTACAAATTATAGTCAACAGCTAACTGATGATTTGAGTCTGTGGGAACAGTTAAAGGAAGACTGGACAACTCACGGACGTGATTGGACGCGACCGGGATTTAGAGCGGTTGCAGTTCATCGCTTTGGAGTTTGGCGGATGAAAGTTAAGTCCAAGCTTTTGCGATCGCCTTTAACTTTGATATATAAAATGATGCATCGCAAGGTTCGTAATACTTACGGAATTGAAATACCATTTACCGTAAAATTGGGGCGTAGAGTAGTTATTGAACACCAAGGTGGGATTGTCATTAACGGTTTTTGTGCAATTGACGATGATTCGATTATTCGTCAAGGAGTGACTTTGGGTAATCGTTATTTAGAGCGTCCTCTGGAAGTGCCAAAGTTAGGAAAAAGGGTAAACGTAGGAGCGGGGGCAAAAATTTTTGGCGATATTTTTATCGGAGATGGAGCGAATATCGGAGCTAATGCCGTTGTTTTATGTGATGTACCACCGGGAGCAACCGCAGTGGGTATACCTGCAAGGATTATCAATGGGAGCAAAGTTAATAAATAGGTTTGGAGTGATGAATTATTTCGGATATCTCGACGGAGTATAAGATACAGCCAATGTCTATCAACCAGTTTTTTTTGTTCAGTTTTCATGCTGTTTTATTCGTTTGTGGTTTAGGGTTACTTGTTCCGTGCTTAATGGTTTTTGTAGAATGCACGGCAGCTTTACTTCCCTTTTCTGAAGAGAATACCAAGGAAAATATTCTCGAAAATATTCAAAATGCAAAAGTTGCGGTATTAGTTCCTGCTCATAACGAGGAGCTTGTTATACGTACTACACTGATGGATTTGAAAAACAAGTTGCAAAAGGGGTATAAATTAATAGTCGTAGTCGATAATTGTACTGATGCAACGGCAGAGATTTCTCGGACGGTTGGTGCCACTGTAATTGAGCGTAACGACATAAATAAGAGAGGTAAAGGATACGCTTTAGATTACGGCTTAGAATTTCTCAAGCAAGAACCACCAGAGGTTGTAGTGTTTATTGATGCTGATTGTTTTGTTGGGCAAGGTACTATGGAAAAGCTTGTACAGCTTGCCATTGCCACAAAGCGACCCGTTCAAGCGACTTATTTGATGTCCAAACCAGGTTTACCTAGTCCCAAAGATTCTGTCTCTGCATTTGCTTTTAAGGTAAAAAATCAAGTTCGTTTGTTGGGATTGAAAAAGTTAGGACTACCTTGCACCCTAGTTGGTACAGGTATGGCTTTTCCTTGGTCTGCAATTTCTTCGGTAAATCTGGCTAACGGTGACATTGTAGAAGACATGAAATTAGGCTTAGATTTGAATATGGCTGGATACCCACCGTTATTTTGTGCTTCTGCTCTGGTTACTGGATGTTTACCGCAACAGGTACAAGCAGCAAAAACTCAAAGAACTCGATGGGAACATGGTCACTTACAAACTTTGCTTACTTATGTCCCTAAATTAATCAAGACATCGGTAAAGAAAAAACGATTTGATTTATTTGTCAGTGCGATGGATTTGTGCGTACCACCTTTATCTTTGTTAGTTAGTGTTTGGCTATTAATGATGGGTACTTCGCTTTTAGTTGCATTTATGGGAATAGGTTATTCGGCAATACTTATAGGTACAGCCGGATGGTTTTTAATGGTGGCAATCTTGACAGCTTGGGTAAAATTTGGACGTAAGGAATTACCTTTGCTTCAACTGTTATCTATTCCTATTTATATATTCAACAAAATACCCGTTTATTTGCAGTTTATTTTTAAACCAGTCAAGATTTGGGTTCGCACTGAAAGAGACTCTATTAATAATCCCTTTTAATTAAATTAAATTTAATTAAATTTAATTTACTTTGAGAGTTTACTTAATTGCATTATTTGATAATTTTATAACATTTATAACTTAGTAATGCATATCAAAATGGGGAAATTAAATAATGCCTAAACAACTTCGGATACTTTATGCAATTGGTCCGGAAAATGTCATAGAAGCTTATACTTGTTGGAAAGAAAATCGGGATTGTGAATCGCAAGTATCAATTCATTTGTCAACTCAATTTTATAATGTTTGTCAGGATTTAAATGCTAAAGGTTATGTTATTGCTCAATCTCAAACCAACAAAATTATTGAGGACGAGCAATTTCTAGTTGAGTGTCGTCGAGTTCCATTACCCCAAGCATCCGGAGTATTGTATTATTTAAGACAGCTTTGGTGTGGATTACAATTGCTAAAATCTGCAATTAAATTTCGAGCTAAAGTTGTGGTAGCAGATAGCGGTACAACTGATTGGTATGTTTTGTATTTATTCTCTTGGCTGGGTTTTAAAGTTGTACCATCTTTACACTGTACACTTTGGTACAAATTTAAGCCTTTGCGTATGGTAGATAAACTGAGGTTGAAAGTTAATAAATATTTGTTTTCCGATTACTCAGAAGCCATACTTGTTGGTTCCCAGGATACTGCAAAACAGGTTTATCAATTAACGAATGGTCAGCATCAACCAATGTATGAATTTAGGTATTTGTATCGTCGCTCTGACTTTGCCGATTTAAATCAACCATCACGGGATAATTCTGTTTTTCGGGTTGTTTTTGCCGGACGTATTGAGAGAAATAAAGGCGTTTTTGACTTATTAGAAATTGCCAAATATTTTGTTAATAAAGGTATAGAAAATATAGTTTTTGATATTTGTGGAGACGGTTCAGATTTAGAGCCTTTACGTTTGGCAGTTAAACAAGCTGGGATAGAGCGTACTTTTTTTTGTCACGGTTATTGTACTAAACAAAATATGCGAAAAATGTTTGGGCGCTCTCATATTGTAATCGTACCGACTAGAACCGACTTTAGTGAAGGTTTTAACCGGGTAGTTTGTGAAAGTATATTATCTGGTCGTCCGGTTGTGACTTCCGCTGTCTGTCCGGCATTATCTTACGTAAAAGAAGCTGTAGTGGAGGTTCCACCCGATGACGTGAAAGCTTATGGGGATGCAATACTCAATTTATATCGCGATCGCGAACTTTACGAACAAAAAAGGTTAGCTTGTCAGATAGTTCAAGAACAGTTTTACGATCCAAGCAAAGGGTGGGGAGCGGCTCTAAAATCTGTTTTATTAAAAATAAAACAAACATAAACGAAGTATTGAACTGAAGTGTTTAACTAGAAAAAGTCGCTAATGTAAGAAAGTAAATAAAAAAGTGAAAAGAAAACATTTAGAAATTGCCGAAAAAGCATTTGTGATTGTAGGATTAACTTTCTTCACAGGAGGCTTTGAAGCAGGTGCTACTGAAACTACGCCAGCATTATTATCACCGACAATTGTATCAACTGTCAGGTATACTGTTTGGATTTTGTCGTTAGTTATAGTTGTTTTTAATTATAAAAAAGCCTTGGTGACGGCTAGTCAAGACATATTTATTTGGATACTAACACCAATTGTATATGCATCGTCGATTTGGTCGCTCGACCCTGAATATACTGAAAAATTTATGGTAGAAGTTTTACAAATGACCTCATTTGGATTATATTTTGCCACGCGATTTACTATTAAACAGCAGGTAAGATTGGTTGCTTGGACATTTGCCATAGGAGCAGTTGTCAGTATTTTTGTTGTTTGGCGTTATCCAGGAGCGGGTTTACACTGGCACGATCATCCAGGATCATGGAAGGGAATATACGATTACAAGAATACCTTTGGTAGCATGATGGTTATCGGTTCCATTGCCCTTTTCTTAGTGCCAGTTGAGAATCTAAAACATCAGCGATATAAATGGGGATTTTTCTGTTTATCGTTGCTGATGATATATTTTTCAACTTCAAAAACATCGCTGATTGTTGCTTTTTTGGTTTTTGTAATTTTGTACTTTTATCGTAAGTTTCGTTGGCAGGGAAAACGAAGTATCGTTTTTATAGATTTGGGAATTCTTATTATTGGAGCTATTAGTGCTTTAGTATTAACTTTATGGATAGAAATATTAAGTGCTTTCGGTAAAGACCCAACTTTAACTGGACGCTTGCCTATGTGGGGTCGCATATTTGATCGGCTGATGGAACAACCTTTGTTTGGTTTTGGACGTGGCGGTTTTTGGGCTGAAGAAAGCAATTATGCTATTGAAGCAGGGATGGCGGTAACAGAGCGTTATTTACCTCCTCACGCTCATAATGGTTACATAGACTTAGCTTTGGATGTTGGCTTAGTTGGTTTATCGCTATTTTTAATTAGTTTGACTATTACTTATTTTAGATCACTCAAATTAGCCTATAATTCTCAAAATACTGAGAATATTTGGCCTCTCGCTTTTCTATTATTCTTGAGTTTAAATAATATGTCGGAAAGCTATTTATTACGTCTTGCAAACGTCTATTGGGTTTTATATATGACTACTGCTTTATCTGTTGGGAAAGAAATTAAAAATCATATTTTTCAACGAAAGTTAAGCGAATAAACAGAAAATTCTATCTTGTCTACTTTTAAATAAATTAAGTTCATCAAACAATTAGGAGGTCAATAAAATGCACGTAGCTTATGCAAAAGCCTCAGAATGGGCAAAACATAATTCCTTTGGAAAAGCTTGGCGTTTGGAACGCATGAAGCAATTTCTGGCTTTAGTAAAACCACCGTCGGGGGCAAAAATTATCGATTTGGGAGGACATATGCCTATGTGGCAATGGTTTGACCATAATTTTGAAGTGACATTAGTTAATTTACCAGGTTCTTATAAAAATACTGGTAAGTTTGGTAAATATACTTTAGTTGAAGGAGATGCGACTAATTTATGCGATATTTTCGCTGATAAATCCTTCGATATTGTATTTAGTAATTCGGTAATTGAACACGTAGGTGATGAATCTAAACAAGCTGATTTTGCATCAGAAGTGGTGCGTCTAGCTAAAGGTTATTGGGTACAAACTCCAAGTCTTTATTGGCCCCTTGAACCACATACTGGTGTTATTGGTTATTGGTTACTACCAGAATTTGTACGACAAAATTTACAAAATTCCTGGGAGAAAAAATTACCAGTTTGGACGGAGATGGTTAGAGGTACCAGAGTACTTTCTCAAAATCGGATGCGCGAATTGTTTCCTAATAGCAAGTTTTATGTAGAACGAAAGTTTTTATTAGAAAAGTCCTATGCTGCTTACAAGCCTTTTGAAGGTAATTTAAGTTAACTACTCCGTTTCCGCTAGAAGATGACTGATTAAAAAACCGCCCAGAGGCGCTCACACAAAGAGGAAAGAGATCGAGATAGACACGTATGTCTCTGTCCTAAAGTAAAAATAAGCTAAAAAGCGTTTAATTTGTATATTCAAATTTTATTAGAGTCTTGTAGTGCGGGCAAGTCTGCCCGCTAGAAAAATATAAATTAAATGCGCGATAGCTTAGTTTTTTGATTTTCTATTTTGATTCTATAAATAGATTGCGGGAGAAGATGAGTGAATTTAATCGGAGTAGTTGTAATTGGACGCAATGAAGGAAATCGGCTCAAACAATGTTTGCTATCGATTTTAGGAAAAGCAAAAACGGTTGTTTATGTTGATTCTGGTTCTACCGATGGAAGTGTGGAATTAGCTCTTAGTTTAGGTGTAAGGGTTGTTGAATTAGATTTATCAATTCCTTTTACTGCTGCACGTGCCAGAAATAGGGGGTTTGAATATCTACTGCAAATAGAACCGTCAGTTAAGTTTGTCCAATTTGTCGATGGAGATTGTTTGGTAGTAGATGGGTGGCTAGAAAAAGCAACCAAGGTATTGAATGAGAAACCTGAAGTTGTGGTGGTTTGCGGTAGAAGAAGGGAAGAATTTCCCACAAAATCTGTTTATAATCGCTTGTGCGATATTGAATGGAATACTCCTGTAGGTGAAGCCTCATCTTGCGGTGGGGATGCGATGATGCGCGTCGCAGCTTTGAAACAGGTTGGTGG
>JBHJOU010000098.1:0-6143 GCA_050329355.1 Rivularia sp. (in: cyanobacteria) | reverse complement strand
AGGAGTTAAGAGTTAGGAGTTAGTTGAGGGTTATTGATTACAAATATTTAACCTCTAACCTCTAACCTTTAACCTTTAACCTTTGACCTTTAACCTCTAACCTCTAACCTTTAACCTTTAACCTTTAACCTTTGACCTTTAACCTTTAACCTTTAACCTTTAACCTTTCTTTGTAATTCTGCTAAATCGAGATTTGCTAAACGATTATAAGCGTTATCTATCACACCTTTACCTCGGAGAAAACCCGTATTTGCACCAGGACAAATGTATTGAAGTGTTTGGGATGTAAAAGTATCTAATAAAGACTTAATACTTTTGATTTGTCGGTGCCAATGAAAGGTTTTAGATGTTCGTAACGGGGCTGGTTCTCCTTCTAGATTGGGGACTAAATGTCTTCCAGTAAACAATATTCCTCCGGAAGTATTGTAGTAAAAACAGGACGAACCGGGAGAATGACCAGGTGTCCAAATAACTTGCGATGTCGAATCAATGGTAAGTTTTTCGCTTATAGCAGTTACCCTTAATTTAGGTAATAAATAAGCTTCTTGCTCTTGAATTAAAATTTCACAGCCAAAAGTTTGTTGAATTTCGGCACTTTTACCAATGGCACCGCGATGGCTAATAAACAACCAACGTACACCACCATTACTTTCTAGAAAATCTTGATGATTTTTGTTCCAAGCAGGACAGTCAATCAAAATATTGCCTTCGTTTCTTACAATGAAATAAGCGGTTCCCCCTAATGTGTCCCGATTGGGAGGAAATGCAAATAGAGAGTTGAGAATTTCCTTTGGTGGCTTGTGTGTTTGGTGACTCGGCTGTTGTGGGGGGTACATAAAAAAAGACTGCGTAAAGAAGAAAGGTTGTTTGAAATAGAGGTTAATGCTTTGTGAAAACAGCACGCAACTTCAGCAAAAAATGCAGTTCCGATCCGAAAACAAGACATTCTTCTCAGAAAAACTGAAAATAAAATGACATTTTTGCTTTTAATTATTTTAGGGATATTTACTTATTACATCCTCAAACGAACTGTTGCAAAAGTAACAAAAACTCCAACTTGGTTATTGTGGTTAATATTGATGGCACCACCAGTAATATGGACTGGTTGGATGAGAATATATGAAACCCAATTACCATCGGCATTAGTGTTTTGGTCATTAGCAGTATGTTTTTTGTTATACTGGATATTGTTTGAGTCGGGACGTAGCAACCTCAAGGATGCGAAGAATCAATCCCCAGCACTCAAAACAGAGTCGGCTATACATCCTACCGTAGAATCAGCACCAGTGCGTCCTATTGAACCAACGGAAGAAAGTCAATTGCGTGGGTGTTTTCCTTGGTCTGTATACTATATCCACAATATTGAATACCGTCCCCAAGCGGTGATTTGTCGAGGCCAGTTAAAAACTTCAGCAACTAACGCTTACCAGCGGGTAAAGGAAAATATTGAAGCAGAATTTGGCGATCGCTTTATTTTAATTTTTCAAGAAGGTTTAAATAACGATAAACCAATATTTTTGTTAGTTCCTAATCATCAGCACAAGAAAGCTGGTTTAAAACAGGAACAATTAACAAAACCAGGATTAGCTTTATTATTGTTAGTCGCGACTTTGCTCACTACTACTTTTGTCGGAACCAGAATTGCTGGTATTGAAACTACGGCAATATCGTCTAATCCCAGTTTAATATTGCAAGGATTACCTTATGCTTTATCGTTGATGAGCATTTTAGGTATACACGAAATGGGTCATTATTTAACCGCAAGGTTTTATAAAATTCGCACTACACTGCCTTATTTTATTCCCATGCCTTTTTTCTTGGGAACCTTCGGTGCATTTATTCAAATGCGTAGTCCTGTACCCAATCGTAAAGCGTTATTCGACGTTAGTATTGCCGGACCTGTTGCAGGTTTTGTAGCAAGTTTACCTTTATTAATATGGGGTTTGAGTAACTCGCAGATAGTCCCCATAGACAACGAAGCACCAATGTTAAACCCTGATGCTTTGAATCCCAGAAATTCGATATTAATAGCGCTGCTCTCGAAGTTGACATTAGGCGCTCAGTTAACCTCCAATATGGCAATAGACTTACATCCAGTAGCGGTAGCTGGTTTTCTAGGAATAATTGTCACGGCATTAAATTTGATACCTGTAGGACAACTTGACGGTGGACATATTGTTCATGCAATGTTTGGACAGAAAAAAGCAATGGTTATTGGACAAATTGCTCGTTTACTGTTGCTATTACTTTCTTTAATTCAGTCAGAATATTTATTGTGGGCTATTTATTTGATATTTTTACGTTTAACAGATGAACCGGCTTTGAACGATGTAACTGAATTAGATAATAAACGAGATATTTTTGGACTTCTAGCAATTGCACTGTTAATTTTGATTGTACTGCCGTTACCGCAGACAGTCGCTCGGTTATTAAATATTTAAATGATGTATTGTATGTAAGATGGTATGAGAGGTGAAAGATTATCTTCTCTGCTCAAGATATATTCACATTTGTTAAATAGTAAAGTTTTTGCTCTCCAAAATACCTTTACTTACTATATGATGATGTATCATTCTATAGTTCATCAATTCTCAATATAGGATGAATGATTAACTATATTTAATTTACGCTAAGGATAAAAATAGGAATGACATTGCTAATTATCTCCACAGTTTCAGTAATTTTCGTCGGAATAGTCACTATATTAGTTTTGCAAATCAAAAGTAGTTTAAATGCGAGTAAAGTTGAACAAGAAAAATTATTAAAGCTTGTAGAAGATACAAGTGAATTAAATAAGCAGTTAACTCAAATAGTTGCTGATAGTAGTAAAAATCAAACTGATTCTTCCCAAGCTTTAAAAAGTCAAATTGAGAATTTAACTCAAACTACAGATAAACTAGAAACTCGTCTAATTGAGTTAAATAAAGCGAATAATCAAACTAAAGAAAGTCTCAATCAAGCCTTAGTAAGTAATAACAAGCAACAACAAGAAAGTTTAGAAGCTCTCACACAGAAATTAGAAACTTTTTCTGCTGTATCTAACCAAGTTGAAAATTTAACTCAAACTACGGCTTCTGTATTAAATAATTTGACTCAATTGAGTGAAGCGAATCATCAAACTAAAGAAAGTCTCAATCAAGCCTTAGTAAGTAATAACAAGCAACAGCAAGAAAGCTTACAAGCTCTCACACACAAATTAGAAACTTTTTCTTCTGTGTTTAACCAGATTGAGAATTTAACTCAAACTACAGAAAAACTCGAAACACATCTAATTGAGTTAAATAAAGCTAATACTCAAACTACAGAAAGTCTGAGCAAAACAATAGAAGGGAATAGTCAGACACAACAAGAATTACAATCTCTGACAAAAAATTTAAAAACAGTTTCTTCTATTTCCGAACGAGTTGAAAATTTAACTCAAACTACAGAAAAATTTGAAAAATATCTGAATCAGTTAGATAAAGTTAATACTCAAACTACAGAGAATTTGAATAAAACAATAGAAGGTACTAACAACAAACAGCAAGAAAACTTTCAACTACTGACAAAGAAATTAGAAAGCGTTTCTTCCGTCTCTAACAAACTGGAAAATCTAACTCAAACTACAGAAAAACTGGAAAAATATTTAACTGAGTTAGATAAAGCTAATACTCAATCAAATCAAAAATCAAACCAAGACGAAATAGATTTACAGTTAAATAATCAGCAAGAGCAGTTAAAAACTATTGTTGAAAAGTTAGCGGGATTTGAGACAATAAAAACTCAATTAGATAGTGTGGTGAACACAGTAAGCAAGCTTGAAAACAGCCTGAATCATCCACCACAAGCTAGAACACCCAAAAGTAGACCAAATAAAACTACTGCCAGGAAGAATCCATCTACTGGTTCTTAATTGATTTTACCTTCAGAAGTCGGGTTTTTTAAAAGTCTTTGTAAAATCCCTACAATTATCATAAAAACCCGACTTCTTTTACCAACAAATGATTTGAGAAGTCGGGTTTTTTAAAACATATTTCTTACAGACTTAGAATTCTAATTAAAAACCCGACTTCTGATTATGGTGTAGTATTAGTCGCTGCATCGTTTGTTTTAGCAGCAGGTGAAGTTCCACCCATCCGTATTTCAGAAGTGAAAGAAGCCATACTGAAACCACCAAAACGTTTGAGAATACCAACACGCATTCGTAAGTTGGGACTTGCAAACCATAAACGTTCTTCAGACCACATAGTTTCGTATTCTGTAGTTAGGGTGAGTGCATCATCACTGCCCATTTTATAACTTCCGGCAACTGGAGTTTTTTCAGCATAACCCATTTCTCGGAGTAACTTTCCTGTATTAGGGTCATCTAAATTTGGTATTGCCACCAAAACAGTCGAACCTTCGTGTTTTTCTTTATCCCATTCCATTGTGCCATTCCAAGTTACTCTGGCACCACAGTTTCCACTACTGGGTTCAACTTGATGTTGTTCGCACAATTTAATTACTTCCGGATGATCAGCCGCTAAGGTTTCAATAATAATATCTGATTTCCCGCCTTCTGATTGCTTAAAAGCCAAATGATGACTAGTACGATGGGAAAACCATTTACCAGAACTTAATTCAAAAAACTCTTCAATATTCATCAATCAAATTACCTGACATCAAAATTTTTATAATCTCACTTTTTAAAAGGTAACAGCAAGCAAGTACCATCTTTAGATAAAGTCAAGAAAATCAAATGTTTTGTAACTTTATGACATCCAGAACTCGGTTTTTTTTAAGAAACCCGAATTTTTATAACCTAATTATTCCATTTGATTGTTTGCTTGTTCAAGTCTTGAGAGGGAAATTTTCGCCGATTCACTGACGTGTTTGTGGCTATCTTTTTCTAAATAGTGTAAAGCCGAGATACTCTTAGGAGTGGGAAGATTTCCTAAAGCTTCTGCTAAACGCTGACGTACTAACCAATCTTCCGATTGAGCAAAGCTAAGGATTTTGTCCACAGAATCGATATCTTTAATTTCTCCCAAAGCTGCGATCGCAGCTTGTTGGATCACAATTTCTTCACTTTCTAAGGCTTTGTAAAGTACTTTTCTTGAGCGATTGTCTTTCAAATTACCAAGCGCAACCGCAGCACTGAAACGTACTAACCAATCAGTATCTTCGTAAAATGCTCGTGATAGCGGTTCTATGGCTCTAGTATCACCCAAATATCCTAAAGCTCCCGCAGCATCAGATCTGATGCCATAATCTGAGTCAGTTTCCAGTGTTTGGATTAAAATGGGATAGCAATCGGGTGTTTGTTTAATGCCTAAAGCAAATATCGCCATGGAACGTAATTGCAGAGATTCATCATCAAGCACTTTTTTGATTAAAGGTACTGCATCTTCCGCTGGAATATCTCTTAATGAAGCCAGAGCAACCATTCTATCTCTTAAGGAAGAACTTTCTAATTGAGTTGTAATTTCTTGTAAACTCGAATTTGACATATTATTTGTATTTTGTATTTAGATATTTATAAAACTACTGGTAGTTATATTTCTATAAGTAACATTACTTTAGCTAAGATACATTAGCCTTTGGATCAGTTTTTAGAATAATTACCTATTAACCATAGTAGTACAATACCAGTAACAGCGCCACTTGCAGCCCAGCCTATACCATTAGAGATAGTCCCACCACCAATTTTACAGGCAACAGCACATACATAAGAACCTACTGCACCTCTAACAGCACCACTCAAAGCGCTAGCAAATATCCACCAAAACGCATATCGAAAGTGACGACGCAACAATAACCATTGTGCAAAACCCAAAACTGCAAAATTTATAGGTTCGTGAGTAATATTTAACCAAAATACTTCCCAAAATCCGCCAAAAGATGTGAGAAAATCAACTAATTGTGTAAGATTTTTTCCAGTAAATATCCTGAGATAAACACCCAAAATCCAGCCGAAACCGCTTAAAGGTATCCACCAACGTGCATTTATATAGCGTCGTAAAATAAACCATTGAGCAGTTCCCACAACAAAGCCGCTTCCAATTAATTCCCAGAAAAAATCAGTAGGAGCAGCCATATAGCCGATAAACGCACCAGCCATACCAGTTGCTAAAATCCAGATTATCCATAGTGACATGATGGGGGGATGGGGGGATGGGGGGATG
>JBHJOU010000708.1:0-5313 GCA_050329355.1 Rivularia sp. (in: cyanobacteria) | reverse complement strand
AAAGTTATTATTCATTTGTACCCGCCAAGTTCCACCTGCAAGTCTTCCATCCAAAAGTGTATAACTTTGCAAGTTTGTATTTCTTGGAGTACCAACAATATTTAACTCTTGTCGTAGTCGAGAAATGCCGGTACTAGGTGCAAAAAATTCCGGTTTTAGCTGAGCATTAGTTAGATTTTGTCTACTACCTCCACGCCAAGGTAAATCAGCAAGTAAGGTTAAATCGGCTGTATTTAACTCTAAAGTTATTCCTAATTTTTCTTGAAGTATTTCTTTGCTAATGTAATTTAAATCATTGATTGTTTTTAGTACGTTGGGTGGAAAATTGATTGTTCCTAAAGGAGTTTGAGTTTCAATTCCAGCACTAGATTTCTTAACAGAAAATCCACTAATTTCACTAAAAGTTTCTAAAGGAATTAACAGAGTATTATTCTCTTCAATAATATCTATAACCCCCACTTCTCGACCGTTAATGACAACGCCAACAAGGAAAGGTTCTCCTGGTATTTGTGCTAATTTAATTAAATTATTATCCCGCAGCTTATCTATTAAAGAATCACGTAAAGAATTACTATTATTAGTATTATTATTTGTGGCGGCAATATTTTGTTTTGGGTTTATAGTCTGAATATTATTATTTTCTTGATTTTCTTTATCTGGATTAGAAAGAGCAATTTCTCCAGACTTTTTAGTATCAATGTTAAGAGAATTGCTAATAGTATTATTTAAAGAAGCAGATATAGAAGCAGTGATTAATTCTTGAACCACTGCGATAATTTTTGCTGTATTTATGTTTGTATTCCCTGCAATTTTTTTATTATTATTATTATTATTGTTATTATTACTGCTATTTGCTTCTAAATTTTGGTTATTGCTGGTTTCTGCTGATTTGGTAGAAGATTCTAATTCAGAAGAATTTTCTGTTTGCGGCTCGACTGTATTGTCAATACTATTGTTAATTGAAGCGTATAAAGAAACATTGATTAATTGCTGTACCGTCGCCAGAATTTTTTCAATCGTATTCTTTTCCACAGAGTGATTTTTACTCTCAGATTGTTCATCTATAGAGGATTTTTCGAGAGAATTTGGAGAGATGTTACTTTCAACTGCTGCTTGCTTAATAGATTTTTGTTCTACTTGTTTGACTGACGTAGAAACTAGTGGAATCGCGGTAAAAGTGTTATCTTTCTGACTTTTTTGCGTATTATTTTGAGAAATTTCAGACTTTTTATTTTCAACAGTACAAGGCTTTGTGGAAACAGAATTAGCCAGTATTTTACCTAGTAAGTTATTTACAAGGTCAGATTTTTGCGACTTATTTGGTAGCGATTCACAACCATTATTTTGGGTTGCAGATTGCGGAGTCAGCGGTACACCGCCGTGTAACGACGGTGCCTGCGCTGACCGGCGTTCCCCGGTCAATGTACTGACAATTGGGGGCTGTGTAGGTGGTAAAGCTAGGTAGAGCATACTTAGGACAAAATTATCAATATTTAGCCTGATATCGGCTATGGACTATGAATTGTAGTTATTTTTCATAGGGAAGAGGGAACAGGGAACACTTAAGAGTCTTCTCCTTCGAGAATTTAAAGTCCCATCTCGTCAACAGGTTGCTAGTTTCGATTGAGATAAAGTATCTCCATCCCTCTGTGCTTCCTCCCTTTTCACTATTCCCTATTCCCTTTTAAAGAAGTTACAGGCAATTTTGTCGGCTTAGAAGTATTAGCTGTGGCTTTAACAGTGAACGGAATTCCTTTCTGAATGGGAATGCCACTTAACTCAGCATTGATATCTAAAACGTAGTTACCTGGAGGCAATTTATCGGTTAAAGTTTGCAATATTTTAGGATTTTGATTTGGTAAAATTGGCGGTAACTTTAGACTTCCAACTCTCACAACATTTGCAGGTAATTTTTGATTGGAATTGCCAACATTTTTGATAAATTGTGTCGCTTTTTCTCCTGGATATTTAGCTGCTTCCCAAATAGCATATTGTCCTTCCATGCGGATATGGGCATTACCTTTATTGGAAATATCAAATACTGCATTAATTCTATTGGATTTAGTATCCACACTCACCGAATTAACATTACCAACTCGCTTTATTTCTCCCGAATAAGCATAGACAACAACACCAATACGGGCTTTAGTCCCAACTGTATTTGATTCAGTGTTATTAACAATTTCTTCAAAATAAATTACCGCACGATGTTCTCCAGAATTAGGTTGAATTTTAGGACGAATCGCAAAGCGTAAAGTTTGAGTTCCCTTTGCTGGAATTGTAAATTTAGAGGGAGTAAAAAGAATCCATTGATCTAAAGATTGTTCGGTGGATGGTATCTCTTTAAATTGATTTTTTTCATCCATTGTCCAATTTTGGACATAAGCTCTAATTTGTACTGGCTTGTCATCAAAATTAGTGATTTTAATTGTATTAGTACGTCCTTTTCGAGAATTAATATCTAACTCCATCCGGGGAGGACTAACACTCATTTCTAATGCTGTCACACTTGGTATTCCCCAAGCCATTAACCCAATTAAACTTAGTCCTATTGCTTTTGCTGTTTTCTGCAACATTACGAATTTCACTTCCTCACACAATAAATATCTTTTATCCACACTGTTTACCATTTACTGGTACACAAATCTCAATTTCTCCTCGAAATTTACCTGGTACTAAGCTTGATAATTCCCTAAATTCCAAGGTAACTCCACCTGAAATTACAGTAGTTTCATCGGGGCAATTTTCTATTACGTCAATAGTCCCAAAAGGTTTTGGCTCAAACTTATTTCTTTGGAAAGGACTATTTTGGTCAAAAGTACTTGGTCTTAATGTATATTTAACATCGTTAGCATTAATCGGTAAATCTGAATTTATAACCCTCATTTGCCAGTAGTTTGCGACATCTTTAGTCGTACTCGATTTATAAGGTGAATTAGTTGATAATCTTTGTTGTTGATTATTACCAATTTGTTCTACTTCAGCACCATCTATAATATCCATTGCTGTGAGTTTTGCAGTATCTGTTGATTGAATAACAAATGGCTGATAAAGTTTTGCTTCACATCCAATTGAATTTGATTGTGCAAACACTTTTGGCTGTGGTATTAATGAAATTGCGACAACTATACTGAAGTAGCATTTAACAAGATTACGGCAGTTCATTTCTCAATAAAATAGATTTTTTGTTAAGGAAAGAAAGCTATAAATATGAACTATTAGCCTTGATTCATCAAATTCTCTTTATGTCATCAATTATGATTATTTAAAAATCAATATTATCTGTTATTTTTATTTGATTTGAAAATAATACTCAGCAATAATATTCATAACTAATTACATAAATTATCTTCTAATAAGATACTGGAAGCAGGCATTTGCCTGCACCAGAAATCTTAATCGTAAATCTGATTACGGAGTTACAATTCGGATGGTTACTTCACCACCAGTGAATGTCGTACCCTGAGCAATGTTGGAGTTAGGGAAATTGAATGTAAAATCTGCTGAGGCTTGCTTATAACTTGCATTGGTACCGTTGGTCCTAGTTTCAAGTGTTCCTCCAGATACATCCATTGTCACCTCAGTGGAAGCTCCTTCAATTCCAGTTCCAGTACCACTCTTAAGAGTATCTTTGGTTGCAGTGACCTCAACATCCGGGTTAGTTGAACCACCCCAAATTTGGTATAAAACAGGAACTGTTTTGGTTACTGTTAGATTTTCCGATCCAGTCGGAGTTTCTGTTGACAAAGGTGTGATACCTGCTCTTTCATCGTAAGTTCCTGTTGTTTGATCTACAGAAGTTCCTCCCTGTAAATCTTGTTGGCTAACAATAAATTTCAGGTCAGAATATGTACGTAGAAAAATTGCTGGAGTTACTTCGACTTCCACTGGTAAAATTGCGGATTGTGCATGAACAGGTGCTGCAATCATTGCACTACCCAAAGCTGCTGCACTAGCTGCAAAAATGCCTAGAATCTTCTTCATTTAAAATCTCCTCGGAGTAAGTAATGTCAATTTTGAAATTTTGATAAACTCTCTGTTTCTGACTTATCCAAATTAATTTGTTAAAGGGATGAATAAAACCTGAAGAATGAAGTTATCAGTAGTATAAAAATACAGATACCTGAATTTATTTATGGAGCCAATATTCCGGTATAGTACTTTTAATCAAAGGTTTTTAGAAACCATAATTTTAACTTTAACTTCATACTTGAATTAAGCGGTTTGATAGATATTCCCTGGTAAGTCCGAGAGTAAGAAAAAACGAAATTTGGTTATCAAGACAATCAAATTAATTAAAATATTTGATTTGTATTTACACATCACCTCCTTTACTGATTAATTGAAAATTTTGTAAATTCATCTCGTTTACGTAAGTAATTAACTTTGACGCGACAATTCATAAACAAGACTTGGAAAAAATTTTATTAGCAGTTAGTTTTTTTAACTACTATTCAATTGATATTATTGATATTGTCGCTTCCATTATCAATAGAGAAATTACTGGAGTTTAGCTTACATCGTCAATTTCACTAATCGAATTAGCGAAAGGTTAAAAAAGCCAGTTTTTATGACTGTTTTCTGATATTAAAGATATTTATCGTAAAAACCCGATTTCTGTGATTGTTGTCAAACTCATGTTAATTTGTTCATTGCTTCGTAACAGGTTTACATCAAGAATGTAACCTTTACTCTTAAAATACAACTTCAGTGAGATTATGGAATTACGCAGCGAACAGATAAAATAAATATCAGTAATAATACTGTAAATATATGTGAAATCTGATTTAAGTAATTTAGGAGTGGACAGTGGACAGTTGATCTTAAACCTCTAACCTTAAACCTCTAACCTTAAACCTTAAACCTTTAACCTCTAACCTTAAACCTGAATATCATGTTTCAAACTACTCGTCGCCGTCTTGCTATTTGGTATACCGCCATCACGGCTGTGTTATTGCTGGTGTTTGCTAGTGGTGTGTATCTTTATTTTCGCAATACTTTGATTGAGCGAATTGACGATACTTTAAACCATGTCGTCGAAGTTGTAGAGCGATCGCTAGTTTTTGAAGCTGTAAACTCGAATCAAGCTCAATTTCATGTAAATGTGGAAGCAAGTTTTCGCGATAATACCGACACCACAGAAGACGATCGCATTGATTTAGAATGGTTTAGCCCCACTGGTAAATTACTTTGGTCAACTTTATCCGAACCTTTGGATATTCCGATTCATTTCAATCCCATGGGTGAAACTGTGCGGGTAGATAGAAGGGATGAGGAGATGGGGGGACAAGGAGATGGGGGGATGGGGGGATG
>JBHJOU010000738.1:0-2649 GCA_050329355.1 Rivularia sp. (in: cyanobacteria) | reverse complement strand
CATCCCCCCATCCTCCCCTCCCTTCCATCACCTGGCACCCCCGAATAATTTGGGTAGGAATTGGTTGTGAAAGAGGTACATCAAAACAGGTAATTGCAGAAGCAATCGATCAAGTATTTCAAGAAAATCAACTCGCACTTGCTGCCATAGCAGGTATTGCCACAATTGATATTAAGTCTGATGAAGTTGGCTTAATAGAACTTTGTCACGAGCGAAATTTACCTTTAAAAACCTTTCCATCAGAAATTCTCCGCACGGTAACAGTTCCCAATCCTTCCCAGGTTGTGGAAAAAGAAGTCGGAACCCCCAGCGTTGCTGAAGCTGCTGCAATTATTGCTGCTAACCCAACGTCTCCTCCTGAACATATAACGTCTTTAAAAGTCCCAAAACAAATTTACCGTCCCTCAATCCAAAATCTGTCTTGGAAAGTTTTGGGGTTCGAGAATCTACACCCCAAACTTTCCGCAAAATCTAAAATCCAAAATCTAAAAGGTGCCGTAACAGTTGCAGTTGCCGCTTCGGAAAAAGAATACATCGGTAGAGTAGGTAAATTACTGCTTGTGGGAACCGGACCTGGAAATCTCGACCAAATGACCCCAGCAGCACAAACAGCAGTAGCTAGCGCCGATGCAGTCATTGGTTATAGTTTATATATTGATTTGATTGCTCCTATCCTCCAGAAACACCAAATCATCGAAGCTTTGCCCATTACCAAAGAGCGCGATCGCGCTAGTCGTGCAATTGAGTTAGCACATTGGGGTTTGAGTGTAGCGGTTATATCTTCTGGGGATTGTGGAATTTACGGTATGGCGGGTTTAGTAATGGAAGATTTACAAGCTAGCGGTTGGGATGGTAAAAGTCCGAGTGTTGAGGTATTTCCGGGAGTAAGCGCCTTTCAATCGGCTGCTGCACGGGTGGGTACACCATTGATGCATGATTTTTGTGCTGTCAGTTTAAGCGATTTACTTACCCCTTGGGAAGTCATTGTTAAGCGTTTGACAGCAGTAGCAGCAGCGGATTTTGTCACTGCTTTATATAATCCTAAATCCCAAACTCGTACTCAGCAGTTAGTTGCAGCTAGAGAAATTTTTCTGAAATACCGTAACCCCGATACTCCGGTAGCAGTAGTGCGGTCAGTTTACCGTGAAGATGAGCAAATTATTTTAACTACTTTAGAAAAATTATTAGATGCACCAGTTGATATGTTAACCACAGTTTTAATCGGTAATCAAAGCACCCGTAGTTATGGTGAGTGGATGATAACTCCAAGGGGATATAAAAGATTTTAGATTTGGGATTTGGGATTTTGGATTAATAATTTATGAGTTTTCCAATTCCCAATTCCCTATTCCCTCTTCCCTCTTCCCTTTATTAGAAATACACAATTCGATAATAATCTTTGCACACCAGAAATAAGCTTGATACTGGCGGATTTGAGTATTAAGTAAGTGCTTTTCAGCCCAAGCATTTCTTAATGGTTATTGAGTTCTTTCTCATTCATCTCTACAATTAGTAAATTAGTACACAATTTTCAGTTACATTTTCTGCTAATTGAGGGGGTAAAATGGATCGTCCGATTATATTGGGTATTGTCGGTGACAGTGCTGCGGGTAAAACAACTTTAACCAAGGGTATAGCACAGGTATTAGGACCCGAAAACGTCACTGTTATTTGTACGGACGATTATCATCGGTATGACCGTAAACAGCGTGCAGAAATTGGCATTACCGCTCTTCATCCAGATTGTAACTATTTGGATATTATGCAGCAACAACTTTTACAACTGCGTAATGGACTACCAATTCTCAAACCAGTTTACAATCATGCAACTGGTAATTTAGATGCACCTGAATACATCAAGCCCAATAAATTTGTGATCATAGAAGGGCTACTGGGTTATTCGACTCGTAAAGCCAGACAGTGTTACGATGTTAAGGTTTATCTAGCTCCTCCTGAATCCCTGCGTGCCAAGTGGAAAGTCAAGCGGGATACTCAAAAGCGTGGTTATACTGAAGAGCAAGTTTTAAGTCAGCTTCAAAAACGCGAACCAGACTCAGAACAATTTATCCGTCCCCAACGTCAATGGTCAGATATTGTTATTAGTTTCTATCCTCCTAATGATGATTCCGAGCAAAGTAACGGACATTTGAATGTACGGTTAATATTACGTCCCACAATTCCTCACCCAGATTTAATTGAAATTGTCAACTCTGGCAATGGCAATTCCATGTCAGCAATTCGCTTAGATTTAGATCGAGACATGGGTAAACCCGTTGATGTTTTAGAAGTCGATGGACACGCTACATTAGAGCAGGTAAATAGATTAGAACAGATTATCTGTTCCGATATGCCTCATCTGAAAAACGTTTGCGATCGCCAAAGTAATCCAGATTTAGGTAAAGTCGCTGGTACCACTGGAGAAAGTATTCAAAGTTATCCATTAGCGTTGACTCAGTTGCTGATTACTTACCATATGCTCAAAGCAACACAAACTTCCCAAGAAGGTTTGCAAGTGAAGGTTTAGCTATTGATTATCTACCCGGTTGATAGTTGCGACAACAGTGCTGCTTTTCTCCACTCGCAAAATTGAAATTAAGTTTTAATTAAATAAAATTAAATATTTTCTGCCATTTAGGTCAATTTTCAGGT
>JBHJOU010000455.1:0-3098 GCA_050329355.1 Rivularia sp. (in: cyanobacteria) | reverse complement strand
AACCTTTAACCTTTAACCTTTGACCTTTAGCCTTTAACCTTTAACCTTTAACCTTTAACCTTTAACCTTTAACCTCTAACCTTTAACCTTTAACCTTTAACCTTTTCTCTATTGTGAGGTTTCAACAGATAAGAAATATCGGGACCAGAAGGAATGATACCCCCCGGATTCAGTGGAAATAAATTTCCATAATAATCTTGCTTTACGCTGTCTAAATCGCAAGTTTCTGCGACTCTCGAAAGCTGATATAAATCTCGCAAATAACCACTTAAATTTCTATAATCTGCAATTCTACGGCGATTACATTTAAATAAACTGTAATACACTACATCAAAACGAAACAAAGTAGTGAATAAACGCACGTCTGCTAAAGTTAATTTTTCCCCACATAAATATCTGTTGTTTTCTAAGCTTTGATTAATCTCATCTAAAACTGTAAATAGTTGATCGCAACATTTATCATAAGCTTGTTGAGTTTGAGCAAAACCGCAGCGATAAACGCCATTATTTACAGCATGATATATTTTTTCGTTCCATTCTTCTATTTCTGCTTTTAATTCTTCCGGGTAAAGATTAAGTTGGGAATTAGTTGCAAATTCATTTAATTGGGAATTTAACATCACAATAATCTCCGCACTTTCATTATTGACTATGGTTTTTGTTTGCTTATCCCACAATACCGGAACCGTACAACGTCCTTGATAACCCGGTTGTGCAACTTGATATATTTCCGGAACAGTGCGACAATTTTCTTCAGGATTATTTAAAACCCAAATACCTTCATTGGGTGAAGGATAAACAATCGATATTTCTACAGCATCTTCAAGTCCTTTCAACGCTCTCACAACCAAAGTTCGATGAGCCCAAGGACATCCCAAACCGACATATAAGCGATAACGTCCCGATTCTGGTTGATAAAGATGATTGGATGAACTGCTGATGGAATTACGAAACTGACTTGAAGGACGGATATATTCTCCCGAAGAATTACTCGGTGCAAGCTTGGACATCATGATTTGCCACATAGTAGTCCAGACAAATTTTCCCAGCTTGATAATTAACCCTGAAGGTAAGGACTTTGCTTTTTTCGGAGTTTTATAAGTAGAATTTTGAGATTTTTGGGAATTTACGTCTTCTTCTGATGATATTATAGGCACTGACATGGCATTTAACCTCAAATTAACCTAGAATTAATTTAAAATTATAGAGCAATGTAACACAATCAAAATCAAACTAAATAAATAGTACTAAATTTAGTAAATCTTTTAGTAAATCTTTGATTTGAAAAACTCTTGATATAAATATAGAAACTAATTTTTTGTATGATCAAGCGATAAAATTCATAATTTTTATTTTAATACGGTTCAGTTAAGGTTGTCCGTCAATCAATTTATTGAGAACCAAGACTTGGGGGATTCTCCCCCAAACCCCCGATTGGGTGACGGTTGCGTCCCCCAAGCCCCCTCCAAAAAAGGCGAGATGTTTTGTTTGCGTTAATTAATTTATATCCTTAACTGAACTGTATTGATTTTTATTTATCTGTGACTAAATGTTATTTACTTCAAAATCGAGTAAATTAAACAAAAAATCAATTAAAATCCATTCATTAAGTAAATTAATTAGGTCAAAACAAACAATGACGAACTTCAATAAAATCTTAAACCAATTATTAAAGCAACTAGGAAATTATTTTCTGTGCAGCTTGCTAGTCCTAATAATTTGGTTAGTAATTGTACCATACGCCCAAGCCGGTGATACATCCACTAGAGTAATAAGTGCTACTGAAAACAACAAACGCATTCAGGCGATCGCCACTTGCTTACCCGCAAAACTTACCATTCAAAATCAAGATGCAAGTAGTAGATTTGCAAATGCTTTATCAGAAATGAAAAACGACCAATTAGAAAGGATATTTGACGTTACAGACACCCCCAAATTAAGCGAATCAGAAATTGAATTCAAAACTTGCTTACAACAAAAAGGCTTTACACCCCAAGCGGAACTACAAAATCGTTCGTTTTACTAAATAAAGCTGGCTTACTGTAGGCTAAAGCCTATAATCAGCTTTCATCCCTGGCTTAAGAGCATCGGGGTTTTCAGCATTTATTATATAATTCCGAACTGCCGTAGAGACGTAGGATTGCTACGTCTTTACAATTCCTAACTCCTCACTCTTAACTCCTAACTATTAATATGCGTCGCTTGTCGCTACAATTTTTTGTGATGCATAAATAAAAGGTTGACTCAAGTTGCAGCAAATAACTAGTCGGCATCCTAAAACGAAGGTTCGTCCAACAGAAAATATAGCTGGATATCTTTTCCTAACACCAACTATTTTGGTTTTGGGTACTTTTGTGATACTACCCATACTTTACGCTGTATTTCTTTCCCTACAAAAAGTACAGCTTCTTGGTGGTATTGAATACGAATTTGTTGGTTTTGGTAATTTCAGTCAATTAATAGAAGACGAACGAGTTTGGATTGCTCTGAAAAATACAGCCGAATATGTGGCAATCGTGGTACCTTCACAAACTGTACTGGCTTTATTCTTAGCTATCAGCCTCAATTCTGGCATTCGCGGTAAAAGTTGGTGGCGGGTTCTTTTCTTTTTACCCACAGTTACTTCTTCGGCAGTGTTGACGTTGATATTTATGTGGATATACAACACCAATGGGTTACTCAACGATTTTTTAAGTGTGATTGGACTTCCTACATATAACTGGTTGGGAGATCCCGCAGTTGCCCTCAAAGCAATTATGATGATGAATATTTGGTCAACAGCACCGTTTTTCATGGTGATTTATTTAGCAGCTTTGCAAGATATACCCAATTACCTTTACGAAGCAGCAGAATTAGACGGTGCCAATGGATGGCACAAATTTATTAATATCACTATTCCCATGCTTAAACCCGTCACTTTTTTTGTGATTGCAATGGGAATCATCGGTACCTTTCAATTATTTGACCAATCTTATATCTTTTCCAAAGGAACTGGTGGACCGAATAACGCTACTTTAACCTTAGTTTTATTGATATATCAAGCAGTATTTCGTAATTTGCAAATGGGATATGCAGCGGCTTTAGCTTTCCTTTTAGCA
>JBHJOU010000718.1:0-11125 GCA_050329355.1 Rivularia sp. (in: cyanobacteria) | reverse complement strand
ATCGTTAGGGCTAATACGATAAGCTTGGTAATCAGACGGAGATTTAATAACCGGAATTACGCAACTGTTAATCATTTTAGTAGGGAGTTAGGAGTTAGGAGTTAGGAGTTAAGAGTACTCCTTTTCTCAATACTTTGAATAATTGCTTTCGAGTCTGTAATAAAACCAAACAATTGTTTAACGTTATAAAGGGTTGCTAACCAACAATATTCGGGGGAAGTTGTAGCGGTACAGTCTTTGATAAAAATACAGTCGTATCCTAAAAAATTAGCATCTTGTAAGGTACAGAGAACGCATTGGTCGGCATTAACACCTGCAAAAAATAAAGTTGTTTTACCTAAATTCCTTAAAATGCTATCTAATGGGGTATCCCAAAACCCACTCATCCTAAATTTGTCTATGTAAATATCCTGACTAAGTTGTGTCAATTCATTGACGACTCTTCCTGACCAACTATCCTTTGTCAAAACTTTTGCATTTTGAGAGGGTAAAGCATCTCCTAAACCGACACCTTCACCAGTAGGATTGTAAACGTGACGTAAACCTGCACTAATATTTAGTAAATCGGGACGATTGCCCCAATTGAGCCATATTACAGGTACATTTTGCGATCGCAATACTGGTAGCAAATTTTGTAAAGGTTGAATTGGTTGACGTGCCGGTGTTACATCAACTCCGATATGCGCTAACCAACCGTCGGGATGACAAAAATCGTTTTGCATATCGATAACGATAATAGCGGATTTTGCTAAATCAAAGCGCACATTTTTGGTTTCTGTAGCTACAATAACGGGTTGTGGCTCGACGGGAGGACGGGTAATGTCTGCGATAGTATCATTTACCATCCAAGCATTTGGTGCAACTCCCAGGGTTCTTAATGGTTTCATTATTGACAGTTATCAGTTATCAGTTATCAGTTAACAGTTATCAGTTGACAGTTGACAGTGGACAGTTGACAGTTGATTTCCAACCTTTAACCTTTGACCTTTGACCTTTAACCTTTTATTATTAAGGATAAAATCGTGAACTTTACAATTCAAAATGTTTTAATTCCAATTGAAGATGATTACGCTACGGTTGATGTACAAATTAAGGATGGAAAAATAGCAGCTATTTCTTCTAATTTAGATGTAATCGGCGCAGCAATTGATGGTAAAAATAAGTTACTGTTACCGGGATTTGTCAACGCTCACACTCACTCTTCGGAAATGTGGCAGCGGGGGATAATGTCGATTTATCCTTTAGAATTATGGTTGGCAGAACTTTATGATTTTGCACCCCTCGATACCGAACAAGTTTATCTTAGCGCTTTGGGGACTGCGGTAGAAACTTTATTATCGGGTGGTACGAGTGTAGTTGATCATTTAGTTTTGATTCCTGGAAAGGAACTTGAAACGATTACCGTCGCAGTTGAAGCTTACCGAAAAGTTGGTATTCGAGCAATTGTAGCACCTTTAATTCAAGATCAATCGCTCACCGCTGGGATGCCTTCGGGTGAATCTGATGTAATTCATGAGGATTATTTTCGTTCGACTCAAGCGACATTGGAAATCATGGAATCAGCAATAAATCAATTTCATCAACCGGATGAAGGGGTTTATGTAGCTTTAGCACCCACAGGAATTCAACTTTGCAGCGATGCTTTATTTCAAGGATGTATTGAGTTAAGTGATAAATACAATCTTTGTCGTCATTCTCATCTATTAGAAACTAAAGCCCAGGAAAAATTAGCGAAAGAAAAATACGGTTGTACGGCTGTTGAACATTTACACGAAATCGGTTATTTAAATCATCGTACTTCTTTAGCTCATTGCGTTCATTTAACCGATAAAGATATTAATATTCTGGCACAAACTCAATCTACAGTAGTTCATAATCCCTTGAGTAATTTACGTTTGGGAAGTGGAATTGCACCGATTTTAAAATATCGTCAAGCTGGGGTAAATGTATCTTTTGGTTGTGATGGTGCATCAAGTAATGATTCTCAAGATTTATTAGAAGCGATTAAAATTGGTTCAATTTTACATAACGTTACTGATTTAGATTATCAACATTGGATTACACCCAGAGAATCAATTGAAATGGCATCTTTAGGTGGTGCAAAAGGACTTAATTTAGGAGAAGAGATTGGTTCTTTGACTGTAGGTAAAAAAGCTGATTTAGTCATGTACGATTTAACCAGTTTATCATTATTACCGCGTACCGATCCAGTTGGTTTATTAGTATTAGGAAGACCTACAAATGTAGTCGATAGTGTTTGGGTAAATGGTAAGCAAATAGTCGCTGATGGGAAAGTTATAAATATCGACGTTGATTATTTGAGACAAGAATTATTTAAACATAGTCAATGGCAAACCAAGCGTAAATCAAAAACTGTCAAAGAAATTGAAGCGCATTATCGGGGAGTGATGGAATTGTAATCTAGGGTTGGGGGCAATAGGTAATTGATAATTGGTAATTGGTAATTGGGAATAATAATTAATCATTCGGAGATGATATGAGTGTAAAATATCGGTTTCTAGTTGCAATGACTGTGAAGACAGCAGAACTAGCAACCTTTTTTTAATCATATGGAAATAGTAGTTAGGATCTAATGAATAACTATGAGCATATTGATTTATCAAGAATTGCTGGTATTACCTTAATGAAAAAGTGCAATCAAATAAAGGTTTGAACGTAAACAATTACCAATTATAATCACTGATTAAAAAGGATTACACGGATTTTAATTACCAATTACCAATTACCAATTACCAATTATGGAACGTTTGATATCGTTGCTGGGAATTTTTGCATTTGTGGGGATTTCTTATGGTTTGTCTGTCAATCGTCGCGCTATCCGGTGGATTCCGGTACTGTGGGGAATCGCTTTACAGTTGATTTTCGGGGTATTAATTCTCAGAACAAAACCAGGTTTTATCCTATTCAAATTTATCGGAGATATAGTTAGTCAATTTCTCAACTATTCCGATGCAGGAGCAAGATTCGTTTTTGGTGACAACTTTGAAGAACACTACATTGCTTTCAAAGTACTACCGACAATTATCTTTTTCTCTTCCTTTATCACCATCTTGTACCACTACGGAATTTTACAAAAAGTAGTACAAATTGTTGCAGCAGTGATGATGAAAACCATGAAAACATCGGGTTCTGAATCTTTGAGTGCGGCTGCAAATATCTTTGTCGGACAAAGTGAAGCTCCTTTACTAATTAAACCCTATGTAGCAACAATGACTCGTTCCGAACTCCACGCAATTATGACGGGAGGATTTGCTACCATCGCAGGTGGGGTAATGGCTGCGTATATTTCCTTTGGGGTGTCAGCAGAACATTTAATTGCGGCTTCGGTAATGTCTGCACCCGCAGCTTTAGCCGTTTCTAAGGTAATGTACCCGGAAACTGAGGAATCACCTACTTCTGGGAAAGTCAAAATTGAAGTAGAAAGCTGTTATTCCAACGTGATTGATGCAGCTGCAACTGGTGCTAGTGAAGGGATGAAATTAGCTTTAAATGTCGCTGCGATGTTAATTGCGTTTTTGGCATTATTAGCGTTAGTAAACGGTATTTTGGGTTATATTGGTTCGCAGACTGGTTTACCACAACTATCATTAGAATGGATATTTTCTTACCTACTCGCTCCCGTAGCTTGGTTGATGGGTGTACCCTGGGCTGATTGCGGACAAGTGGGGATATTGCTGGGTAAAAAGACGATTTTAAACGAATTTATCGCCTATCAAGACCTACAAAAAATGGTAACAGACTCTACTATTTCCGAAAGGGCGAGAATAATTGCTACTTATGCCCTCTGTGGATTCTCTAATATTGGCTCCATCGGTATTCAAATTGGTGGCATCGGCGCGATCGCACCGAATCGTCAAGCAGATTTAGCACAAATGGGTGTTAGAGCAATGGTTGGTGGTGCGATCGCCTGTTTTATGACAGCTTGTATTGCGGGGATGTTGTTGTAGAGTTAGGAGTTAGGAGTTAGGAGTTAGGAGTTAGGAGTTAGAAGTTTGGGTTACGGCGAACAAGATAAATTTCTCGTTGAAAATTATAAATTCTCGTGCGCCTAACCCAACCTACAAATTCAAAAGATTTTGAAATTCAATCCAAAATCTAAAATCTAAAATCCAAAATTACTTAGGTCCCATTCCTACTGTACCTGCATAAACGGCACTATCTCCTAATTCATCTTCAATTCTTAATAAGCGATTATACTTAGCTACCCGTTCACTACGACACAACGAACCTGTTTTAATTTGTCCGGCGCGAGTAGCTACAGCTAAGTCGGCAATTGTGGTGTCTTCAGTTTCACCGGAACGATGGCTGATTACGGAACGGAAACCGTTACGAGTTGCTAAGTCGATGGTTTGTAAAGTTTCAGTTAAAGAACCAATTTGATTGAGTTTAATCAAGATTGAGTTACCTGCTTTTTGTTCAATACCTTTTTGCAAGCGTTGAACGTTGGTAACAAATAAGTCATCACCAACTAATTGAACATGAGAACCCAATTTTTCAGTAAGTAACTGCCAATTCTCCCAGTCTTCTTCGTGTAAACCATCTTCAATGGAGATGATGGGATATTGGTTTACCAATTGTGCCATGTAATCAATGAATTCAACGGGGGAATGAGGTTTACCGTCATAAACATATTGTCCATCTTTGTAAAATTCGCTGGCTGCGACATCCAAAGCTAAAGCAACTTGTTCACCAGGTTTGTAACCGGCTTGTTCAATTGCAGCAACTAACAATTCTAAAGCGACTTGATTTGATTCCAAATTCGGAGCAAAACCACCTTCGTCACCAACTCCAGTTAATACACCTTTTTCAGCCAAAACACCGCTCAAAGTCGCGAACACTTCCGCACCCCAGCGCAAAGCTTCGCGGAACGAAGATGCACCGATAGGCACTATCATAAATTCTTGGAAATCAACGTTATTTGCAGCGTGTGCGCCACCGTTAATCACGTTCATCAACGGTACGGGTAATAAATTTGCCAAAGGTCCGCCTAAGTAACGATATAGGGGAAGCCCTAAAGATTCAGCACTTGCCTTTGCAGCAGCCAGAGAAATCCCTAAAATTGCATTAGCACCCAAATTAGATTTATTTTGAGAACCATCAAGAGCAATCATCGTTTTATCAAGTTGTTCTTGATTGAGAGCATCCATATCCAACAACTTTGGTGCTAGCGTCTCATTCACGTTCTGTACCGCCTTGAGGACACCTTTACCACCATAACGGCTTTTACCCCCATCCCGCAATTCATGGGCTTCAAAAGTCCCTGTAGAAGCCCCACTGGGAACCTGTGCTAACCCTACCACACCATTAATCAAATGTACTTCAGCTTCAATAGTAGGTCTACCACGGGAATCAAGAATTTCGCGAGCGACAATCGCTTCAATAGTAGTATCCATCATCTGTTTGGGTTCCTTTGTATGAATGAGTTATAACTATTTTCTTTCAAGTTAGGAGTCGTAACTCCCATCGTTAGAATAGAGGTTTACGCGACTATCTAAGCGGAGATTTAAAAAAAATTCTAGTAGTTTAGGGAATATTTAAGAGTTAGGAGTTTGGAGTTAGGAGTTTGGAGTTAGGAGTTAGGAGTTAGGAGTTAGGAGTTAGGAGTTAGGAGTTAGGAGTGAGGAGTTTGGAGTGAGGAGTTTGGAGTTTGGAGTTTGGAGTTAGGAGTGTTTTAATTAATTTCAATTGATTACTCAAGCTTCGTTGTTGACCAAGAAACAAAAGAATTCCTATCAAGTCGATAATTATACTTATTGGTGTAAGTGTGATGGAGTTAAGCGTGAAGCAGTTTTTTAAGCAAGGAATTCTTTGTTCCAGGCTGTTAGCATCAGGTTTGCTTGGGTTTAGCATTTTTAGTAGTCTACTTTGTCTTCCCTCGTTTGCGGCTTCTTTGCCAAAATCTACTTCTCACAGTTTAGAGGTTAAAGGTCAAAGGTTAGAGGTCAAAGGTCAAAGGTTAGAGGTTAAAGGTCAAAGTAAACCGCGCATCATAAAATTAGATGTTATTAATTATCCCCCCATCTCTACTAGCTCAGCAAACTTCGGTAGACGAACTATCAGATGTCAAACCAACGGATTGGGCTTATCAGGCTTTAAAATCATTAATCGAAAAATATGGTGTAATTACTGGTTTACCTGATGGAACTTTTAAAGGCGATCGCCCTTTAAGTCGTGATGAATTCGCTGCTGGTTTAGCTGCTACTTTGTATAAGGTAGAAGAAGTTATTGCTACAACGATTGGTGATAAATATATTGAGCAAGATAGAATAACTTTACGACGGTTGCAAAAAGAATTTGGTCAAGCTTTACAGGAACTACGAACACGCTTAGATGATATCGAGTCTCGTTCTTCGCAGTTAGAAGCAAATCAATTTTCTACTACTACTAAGTTAAAAGGACAACAAATTGTCGGTGTGACGGATGGTAGAAATGCTAATTTTAGTGCGGTTTCTCGGACTAGATTAACTTTTTCAACTAGTTTTAGTCAAAAAGATTTACTGGTTACTCAGTTGGAATCTGGAAATAACGGTGGTGATGCTGTTGGTTTGGCTCAAAAGGAAGATTTGAATTTATTGGGAAGTAATGGTACTTTTGCCAATGCTGGAGGACTTGATTTTACTGATGTTGAAAATGATGTCAAACTTAGACGTTTATACTATACTTTACGTCCTTCCACGGATTTAGCGGTGACGGTAGGAACGAAAATGTCGCCGCGAGATTTTATCGACAGTAATCGCTATGCAAATAATGAAGCGGCTGATTTTAGTTCGGGAATTTTCCTGAATAATCCTTTGATTGTCCAAAATAAAATTGATCGCAATGGTGGTGCTGGTGCTGCTGTTGTCTGGAAACCTCAAAATAGTAAACTAACTTTTCGTTCGCTTTATATTGCTGGGGATGCAAATTCAAACTCCGATGACGATGGCTTTTTCGGCGACCCACACCAAGCCAGTGCCGAGCTAGAATATATCTTTAGCGATAAACTTACTGTCAAACTGCAATATACTAACGCCGAAATTGACGATACTGATATTAACGCTTACGGATTAAACGCCGAATACGCACTCAACCGCAATACAGGCATTTTTGGTCGTTTGGGAATCGGTAATTATCAAGGATTTAATCCCGCAATCGGTCAAAATTTAGATTTAAACCCCGTTAGCTGGACTCTTGGGGTTGGTTTGCGTAACATTGGGATTCCCGGTAACATTGCAGGTGTAGCAATCGGTCAGCCATTTGTTAGCGATGGTTTAGGAAATGCAACTCAAACTAACTTCGAGACATTTTACAATCTACAACTCAGCGATAATATTAGCGTGACTCCCATTGTTTCTTTGGTAATTAACCCAGATAACGACAGCAACCAAGGTGCTATTTGGCAAACTACGTTCAGGACGGTGTTTTCATTTTAGATTAGTAATAGGAATCGTTAGTGGATAGTCGATGGTGGTTAGTACTTAGTGGAAAATAACAACTGTCAACTGACAAATTGCAACCGTAGATACACGCGGATAGTGTTTAATAATGCTTGGATATTTATTTAAGACAAACTTTTAATTTACAATTCCCCAGTCTAAATCTAAAATTATTAATATGCAGCCTACAGATCCAGATAAATTTACTGATAAAGCCTGGGAAGCAATTGTTAAATCTCAGGATATTGTCCGTGCTTACCAACAACAGCAGTTAGATGTCGAACATTTAATGCTGGCTCTTTTTGAACAAGATAATGGGCTGGCTTCTCGGCTTCTCGGTCGGGCTGGGGTGGAAGTTGAGCGATTACAACAACAGTTGGAAGATTTTGCCCGTCGTCAACCAAAAACGGGTAGAAGTGACCAACTATACCTCGCCAAGGGTCTTGACCGAATGCTCGATGGTGCTGAAGATGCCAGAGTTAGGATGAATGATTCTTACATTAGTATTGAGCATCTGATGCTAGCTTTTGCGGAAGAGGAACGTATTGGCAAGAAAATATTTAGAAGTTTAAACGCTACGACTGCTGATTTAGAAGCGGCAATTAAAAACGTGCGGGGTAGTCAGAAGGTAACTGACCAAAATCCTGAGTCTCGCTATGAAGCGCTAGAAAAATTTGGTCGAGATTTAACCGAACAAGCAAAAGCTGGTAAACTTGACCCGGTGATTGGACGTGATGAAGAAATTCGTCGGGTTATACAAGTATTGTCGCGTCGCAGTAAAAATAATCCCGTTTTAATCGGTGAACCTGGAGTTGGAAAAACGGCGATCGCCGAAGCTTTGGCTCAGCGAATTATCAATGGTGATGTCCCCGAATCTTTGAAAAACCGGCAAATCATCGGTTTGGATATGGGTAGTTTGATTGCTGGAGCAAAGTATCGGGGTGAGTTTGAAGATCGATTAAAAGCTGTTCTCCGGGAAGTTACGGAATCTGGTGGTCAAATAGTTTTATTTATTGATGAGCTACATACGGTGGTTGGTGCGGGTTCGGGACAGCAAGGTTCCATGGATGCTGGTAATTTACTCAAACCGATGTTAGCGCGGGGTGAATTGCGCTGTATTGGTGCCACAACTTTGGATGAATACCGGAAGTATATTGAAAAAGACCCAGCTTTAGAACGGCGTTTTCAACAGGTTCTCGTGACTCAACCGAGTGTAGAAAATACGATTTCGATTTTGCGCGGACTCAAGGAACGTTATGAAGTCCATCACAACGTCAAAATTTCCGATTCTGCCTTGGTTGCTGCCGCTACACTATCAGCGCGTTACATTGCCGACCGTTTTTTACCAGATAAAGCCATTGATTTGGTCGATGAAGCCGCAGCCCAGTTGAAAATGGAAATTACTTCCAAACCTGCGGAATTAGAAAGTATAGAGCGGCGTTTAATGCAGTTAGAAATGGAAAAGTTGTCCTTAGCAGGAGAGGAAAAAACCACATTTCAGACTCAAGAACGTTTGCAACGCATCGAGCAAGAAATTGACCATTTGACCGAAAAGCAAGAACAATTCAGCGCTCAATGGCAAGGTGAAAAGCAGGTATTAGAAGATATCAGTGCCTTGAAACAAGAAGAAGAAAAATTGAGGGTTCAAATTGAACAAGCCGAACGTGCTTACGACCTTAACACAGCAGCGCAATTAAAATATGGAAAATTGGAAGGAGTACAGCGCGATCGCGAAGTTAAGGAAGCACAACTTTTAGAAATTCAAAGTAAAGGTGTAAGTTTACTAAGAGAGCAGGTAACAGAAGCCGATATCGCCGAAATTGTGGCTAAATGGACTGGCATTCCAGTAAATAACCTGTTGGAGTCAGAAAGACAAAAATTATTGCAATTAGAACAACACCTCCATCAAAGAGTTATTGGACAAGATGAAGCAGTAGTCGCCGTCGCAGCGGCAATTCGTCGCGCTCGTGCGGGAATGAAAGACCCCCAACGTCCCATTGGTTCGTTTTTATTCATGGGACCTACAGGAGTCGGTAAAACAGAATTAGCGCGGGCTTTAGCAAAATTCATGTTTGATTCCGAAGACGCGATGGTGCGTTTGGATATGTCGGAATACATGGAAAAGCATTCAGTATCCCGGTTAGTAGGAGCGCCTCCCGGATACGTTGGTTTTGAAGAAGGTGGTCAACTTTCCGAAGCCGTGCGCCGTCGTCCGTATTCAGTGATACTGCTTGACGAAGTTGAAAAAGCCCATCCAGATGTGTTTAATATACTATTACAAGTCTTAGATGACGGTAGAATTACGGACTCTCAGGGAAGACTCGTAGACTTTCGTAATAGCGTTATTGTGATGACCAGTAATATTGGTAGCGAGCATATATTAGATATATCCGGTGATGATTCCCAATATGAAAAAATGCGGAACCGAGTCATGGAAGCCCTACGAAAACATTTCCGCCCCGAATTTGTCAACCGCATCGACGACTTAATTATTTTCCATGCTTTAGGAAAAAAACAAATGGGAGATATTGCTCGTATACAATTAAAACGAGTCGAAAAGCTGCTAGCAGAGCAAAAAATCGCCGTCGAAATTACTCCCGCAGCTTGCGATCGCTTAATAGAGATTGGTTATGACCCAGTATACGGCGCTCGTCCCATTAAAAGAGCAATTCAGCGAGAAATAGAAAATCCCCTCGCCACCAAAATCTTAGAAAACACCTTCGTTCCCGGCGACACCATTATCATTGACAAAGGTAAAACCGGCTTAACCTTCAAGAAAAAAACAGTTGTTAAAGTATCCTCACCTGTAACTACCGTGCAATTAGTAGAGTCAGCAGAAGGGTGATAAAATAGGTCAAATATCTGTTAGACAAGAGAATCTTCGTAAAAACCCGACTTCTCACTCTAGTACTCGACCACACAAGTTGCAGGGGTAATAAATTGGTAATTCGTAGTGCGACCATCTTGATCGCTAACTACTATAGCAGTTTTCAGTTGAGTCCAATACACTCCCAACCTCACCCCTCTGCTTCCACCCCTCTCCTTAAAAAGGAGAGGGGAAAGGGGTGAGGTTCATCTGTTTCTATCCAACCGAAAACCGCTATATCAGGGAGCGAGACGCTAATAAAATCAAAAAACTGTGAGTTTTTATCTCTAACTGGGAATAATAATCTCAGCAAGTTTAAAAAACCAGTTTTGACAATGACTATAACCGTTAATTTAACCGTTGCTATTCCTACTTACAACGGAGAAAATCGTTTACCCAAAGTATTAGATAAATTAAAACAACAAATAAACACAGAACATATAAATTGGGAAATTATTATTATTGATAATAATAGTACCGATGAGACAGCAAAGCTTGTTGAAGAATATCAAAAAAATTGGCTGCAAGACGTACCTTTGAAATATTATTTTGAACCAGAGCAAGGTATTTCTTTTGCCAGACAACGGGCCATAAATGAAGCAAAAGGTGAATTAGTGGGATTTATTGATGATGATAATCCACCCTTTGCAAATTGGGTTAATTCAGCTTGTAAATTTGCTCAAAAACATCCGCAAGCTGGTGCTTTTAGCAGTAGAATTCATGGTGTTTTTGAAACCAATCCACCAGAAGAACTTAAACCAATTACTTTTTATTTAGCATTAGTTGATAGAGGTTCAGAACCTTTAATGTACGAACCTCGAAA
>JBHJOU010000212.1:0-5399 GCA_050329355.1 Rivularia sp. (in: cyanobacteria) | reverse complement strand
GGTAATTGTTCGTCCAAAAATTTACTAAATTTCTCAACAATTAAAGGTCGATTGCTTTGGAAAGCAACTGACATAAAATTTTCTGATTCCAACCGATTAACTGTAGACGAATTAATTTTATATTGTAAAGACGAAGAACAAAGCGTTTGCCCTGGAGAAGTACCCACATCTAAAATCAAAGGTAAAGATACTTTGCCGTATTCAGAAAGTATAATTTTTGCCTGAATTTTAACTGAATTGATAAATTCTTCAATTTCTTTAATTTTTATTTCTGATACTAAATCTATTTTATTGAGGATAATAATATCTCCATATATAACTTGATCTAAAGCAATTTTACTCTGAAATTTTTCCGGGTTGAAGTTTTCTGCATCAACAACTGTCAAAATCGAATCCAAACGAGTCGTATCCCTCAAAGAACTACTGCTAAAAGTCATCATTAAAGGTATAGGTTCTGCTAAACCCGTAGTTTCGATAACTATATAATCGATATTTTTACCTTCTAAAACTTGATTAACGGCATCAATCAAACCGGCATTAATAGTACAACAGATACAACCATTACTCAATAGCATCATATCTCGATCAATAGATACTAAAAGTTGACTATCAATATTAATTTCGCCAAATTCATTGACTAAAACAGCTATTTTCAAATTATCACGATTAGTCAAAATATGATTTAATAAAGTAGTTTTACCACTTCCAAGAAATCCTGTAATGATTGTGACAGGTATTTTGTTCTGAAATTTAAATATTTGGTTCATAACTATTTAGGCTTGAGCCGTACAAGTTAATCATGAATGAAAAATTTTAAATCAGTGAACACTTTACAGTAACTCACTAAAAGTTACAAAAAAATATCCTCGATATCCTACGTATATTTGAACAAGCAAATATCTTATATAGTAAAACATTTTACAGTGTTCCCAGGGGGATAATTTCTGGCAAAATTTCGCAAAAAACGGGTATTATCTCCAATAAATGTGTATTATTTGACTGAAAACTACGAAAATTCAAAAACTCAAAAATTAAAAACCTAAAAAACCTTCCTAGTAACTGTTTTTCAAGATTAAACAAAATATGATGGGGTTTTAGATGTAGTGGATATGAAACATCTATAAAAATTAAATTGTAATAGCAATCGGCTTCACAAGGAGACAGCGATAGATGCTTCGCCATTTTTTCCGCAAAACCCCTATAGCCTTAAGACAGTTGATGAAAGATAAAACTCGTTTGGCAATTGCTATGGCTGGTATTGCTTTTGCAAATATTCTTATTTTTGCCCAAATGGGTTTTGAAGCTTCACTATTTAACAGTTCAACAGCACCACACAGAAGCTTAAATGCCGATTTAGTGGTAGTTAATCGCCATTTTGAATCAGTATATTCAGTCAAAAACTTTTCTCGAAGACGGTTACATCAAGTATTAGGATTTGAAGGAGTTGAGTCAGTTAGTCCCCTGTACATCGGTTTAGGAAGTTGGAAAAATCCGCAAACCCATCGCACCCAAACTATTTTAGTATTAGGTACCGATCCACGTACAACAGCATTTAAATTTCCCCAAATTAATCAAAATATTTCTGAATTACAAAAACCCGATACAGTATTATTTGATCAAGCATCATTACCGGCTTTTGGTCCGATAGCCAGTTTATTTGAACAACAATCCAGAGTTGAAACTGAACTTAATGGTATCAAAATACGAGTTGGTGGTTTATTTAGTTTGGGTGCATCCTTTGCAGCATATGGGAATGTAATTACCAGCGATACAACATTTTTAAGTTTATTTCCCTATACTCCTATTACTCAAATTCAAGTTGGTTTAATTAAACTTAAAAGTAATGCCGATATCAAGCAAGTTAGCGAAAACTTAGAAACTGGTTTACCAGACGACGTGATGATTTTCACAGCTTCTGATTTTCAAACCGCAGAAAAAACTTATTGGCAAAAATCTACACCTATCGGTTTTATATTTGGTTTGGGTGTAATTGTTTCCTTTATTGTCGGGATTATGGTTGTCTATCAAATTATGTATTCCGATGTCGCCAACCATCTACCGCAATACGCTACCCTCAAAGCAATGGGATATCGCGATCGCTATTTAGTAGGAGTGCTATTACAAGAGTCATTAATTTTAGCTATACTAGGCTACATTCCAGGATTTACAATGACTTTAGGAATTTATCAACTAGCATCAGAATCTACTATGTTACCTATTTTTATGACTCCTCAAAGAAGTATTGCAGTATTTGTGTTAACAGTAATCATGTGTTTGATTTCCGGTACAACCGCAATTAAAAAATTACAATCTGCCAACCCCGTAGATATTTTCTAGTATTTTCGCAAAATTTCTCAAATTGTGTCGCATAAAGTATTGTAAAAAGTACTCTGTTAGTCTAAGTTTGCTTTGTTGAGGAGCATTAAGAGTAATTACGATTCGCCTATGGGACTTACAAATTTGTTTACAGCGGGTGGGATAGTAATGATACCGCTGCTGTTTTTTTCGATGTTGGTGGTAGCATTAATTATCGAACGCATTCGCTTTTGGACAAGAATAAACAGCCGTCAAAGTCGTATAGTTGAGCAAGTACTCAAACTTTATCGTCGAGATAATGTTGTTGGTGCTTTGGAAAAACTCAAGCAAAATGCCGATTTACCCATTGCTCGAATATTTTTAGCAGCTTTAGAATTAGAAGGAGCAAACCCAGAAGAATTTCGTTTAGCTTTAGAAAGTGAAGCACAAGCCGAGATACCTTTACTCAAACGTTTTCAAAACATTTTCGATACAGTTATTTCTCTTTCACCCTTGCTGGGGCTTTTAGGAACAGTTTTAGGATTAATTACTTCTTTCGCTTCACTCAACCTTGGTAATGTGGGAGGAAGCGAAACAACCAACGTCATAGGTGGAATCAGCGAAGCATTAGTTTCCACAGCAGCAGGATTAATAGTTGCTATTTTTACATTATTATTTGCCAACACATTCCGGGGATTATATCAGCGACAAATCGCATTAATTCAAGAATATGGTGGACAATTAGAACTACTTTACCGTCGTCATTATGAAGGAGGAAACAGTTGATAGTTGACAGTTGACAGTTGTTTATTCCCAAACTTTAACCTTTAACCTTTAACCTCTAACCTTTAACCTTTAACCTTTAACCTTTAACCTGATAATTATGAAATTACCAGAAGAACCAGATATTCCAGCACAAATTAATATCGTACCGATGATTGATGTGATATTTGCTATTTTGGCGTATTTCATTATGTCGTCATTATTTTTGACAAAAATAGATGGCTTGCCAGTAAATTTACCGAAAGCATCATCGGCACAACAGCAACAAGCGAGCGAACCAATTGCCGTCACAATAGACCAATTAGGCACAATTAGCTTGAATCGACAACCGATTACTCTCGATAATTTAGAAATACAAATTAAAAAATTAGCTAATGCAAATCAAGAACGTTTGGTAATAGTTAATGCAGATGAAAAAGTCGCCCACGGACAAGTCGTAGCCGTTATGGATAGATTGCGAGAAATACCAGGAGTTAGATTAGCGATTGGTACTGAAAAACCCTAAAGGATTCAACATCTAATTTACTTTTATAAGGAAGGAAATAAAAAAATGACTATTTGGGTAAACGAGCAAATAGATCCCTCTGGATTAATTCATGCTTGTATTGCTTGCTGTAACGAATCTCAAGCACAAGATTGTCATGAATCTTTCAAGAATAATTTAAGCGAAAAACAGTTAGCAGCCGGTTGGATAGCTCGAATCAGAACAGTCAATTCTTGGGATGAAGTTCCAGTTAATTCTTTAAAACTGAATTAATAATAGGGAATGGGGAATAGGGAAAAGTAGAACGCTAAATGAATGAACAATTATAATTTTTCAATATTCGTTGATAAATGTTCTGTGATAATTGATAATTAATAATTGATGATATTTATCCTAAATTATAGTTACTATCTATAACAAAGGATAAAAAATTGGAAAAACCTATTTAATTAGTGAACTATCCAAAAATTTTCTCTTCTAAACAAGACTATAAAATCGACTTGGTTAGTCAAAGTGGAGAAGAGATTCAAATTTCAATTCACCCCCCCAGCCGGTATATTTTTAATAATTGCGAACGGATATTACCGGATTGGAAGAACAAGTTGGAAATGTCTGTAGTAATTGTTTTACAACAATCTCGGTTTGCACTTACAGAAAGTTCACCCCAAATAGAAACGGAAAAGCAACGTTTGCGAGCAAGATTCATGAGATTTGCTTGTGATGTTGCATTTGACTTACGAGATCAAAACCATCTTACAGACTTAATAGATCCTCGTACCGGCTATCCATTGCTATCTCATCCCGGACAAATTCCCCACGATGACACAGCAGTTGTCAAAGCTCTACTTAAATATCCCATAATTTGCAATCAATGCCGTGTATTAATTCATCCGAAATGGGGTGCGGCAGTTTATCCCAGTATTTTAATCTCAGCAGCACCACAAATTATCATTATTCCCACAATCCAAAGCATTGCTAGTTTACACGGTTGGGAACAATTTAAGGTCAAAGGTTAGAGGTTAGAGGTTAAAGGTTGGTAATAAACAACTAGCAACTGTCAACTGTCAACTGTCAACTGTCAACTCTTCTTCGGCTTGCGTAATGGTTTAGTGTCTATTGGGCCAAGTATCTTGTTAAGGGCGCGTAATTGTTCGGCTGTCCCCATACTTATCATCACATCTCCTGACATTAAAATAGTATCAGCTGTCGGACCGCCAATTAACTCGCCATTTGCACGACGAATAGCCAGAACTAATGCTCCAGTTTGCCCTCGCAACCTTGCTTGTCCTAAACTTTGACCAACAAAGGGACAAGAATTACGGTCAATTAAAACTTCTTCCATATACAATTCGCGACCTCTTCCTGATATAATACCATCCACAAAATCCATTACTTGGGGTCTTAAAGCCGCAGCAGCCATTCTTCTACCCCCCGTGATATAAGGTGAAACTACTGCGTCTGCACCGGCTCTTTGTAATTTTTGTAACGCTTCTTCCGTACTGGCGCGGGCGATCGCCCTGATGTCTGGATTCAGTGCTTTTGCTGAAAGTACTATATACAAATTTTCTGCATCTGATGGTAATGCAGCGACAATACAAATAGCTCGTTCTATTCCTACAAGTACCAAAGCTTCATCTGAAGTTGCATCACCTTGATATATGGTATAACCTTCTTCTTGAGCTTTTCTGACAGTTTCTAATCCTAAATCAACAATTACAAAAGGTACACCTTCTGCCTCAAATTCTTGGGCGATTTGCCGACCTGTACGACTAAATCCGCAAATAATATAATGTTTAGATAAAGATTCCATTGTTCGCCGCTGTTGTCTAAGTCGAAT
>JBHJOU010000140.1:0-5002 GCA_050329355.1 Rivularia sp. (in: cyanobacteria) | reverse complement strand
AAATACCATAACATGATAATTGTTAAGAGATTGAATAAACTTGGATGTTAGTTTATATTCGGGAGATTTTATAATTTCTTGTTCTTGAATCTTTTTTTTTAAATCATTGAGTAATTTTTTATCTTCAGGCTTTAGAATATTTCCATTTTGGATTTGTAAAAAAACTTCTTTGAATTTACTGACTTCAGCACGAAGTTTGTTTTCTCTTCTTTCAATAAGATTATTAATTTCACTAATTAATCTTTTTTTTTCCAAATCGATATCTGATGTTTCATAATCCGAGTCGATTCTACCATCGGATAAATAAAATTGTTTGGCATCGTAAAAAAATATGTTATCTGCAATAAATTGAATTTTTTGCTGCCTAAATTTGGTTTCAATATCACTTTTTCTTACTGCTATTCCTTCATCTCTATCTTCGACTTGTCCATTGGTTGATACTACTTGTGCTTCTTCTCCATTTTTAGGTAATACAAGTAATGCAAATTTAGTATCTATGTCTTTAGATTCACTTGTCAGATATCTTCCTATTAATTCAGAAACATTTGATGGTACAGACTTGAAATCTTCCGTAAATATACAGATTGTTTGGTCGTTATCTCGAATATAGCTTTCTAAATCTTTTCTAATTTTTATTTCATCTATACCTTTGGTATCAATAATTGAATTTAATTTAGGATATTGCTCAAAATCAATAATATTTGGACTAACATATATAACAATTTGTTGAGAGATTAAACAAGTACTAATTTTAGCGAGATTTAAGTCATTAAATTTATTTTTTATCCATTTTTTTTCAGCTTCTACGCCATTTAATTTTGTAGAATTTGACTCTTCTCTAAAATAAAATTTTGTCTGCTTTCTCTGATGCAAATTAGCAAGTTTAATCACGTTTTTTGTAAAATCATCAAATTGAGAACTATTAAATTTTGTTGCTAAGTTTTCAGCTTTATCTATAGAATTCCCTTTACTATGAGATTCTTCTAGATTAACTATATTTCTAATTGCGCGAAATAGTTCGGTAGAAAACGGTTTTAATGAAGCTTCAGATTTATCATCAGGATATACTTTTTGCCATATATCAATACAAAATTCTTTAATTAATTCAATTATATCTTCTTCAGAATAAGGAGATATTTCAATATAAGTTTCTGAAGCAGGTTTTATGATGACTTCGCATATTGTTGTTTTCCCAGAACCAGTTGAGAGAATTTCTTTAATACTTGTTATAGTTTTAGATTCAACTTTATCCTTTGATTTGATTGTTTTCTTTTCTTGATGTTCATATACAAGATTAAAAAGATGACAAATAGCTGTAGTTTTACCTACACCAACTTGTCCAATAAATAATATGTCATACTTAGAAAATTGTAGAAGTTTTTTGATTCTTTCTAATTTATTGTTAATAGTCTCCAATGTTTCCAATTCTATACAACGCCATATACTTTTAGAATTCTTGCTTCGATTAATTTCCTTTGATATTTTCTGCTGTAGGGATTCAATGTCTTTTATTCCTGGCATAATATTAACAGCTTAAGTAGATGATATATATAATTCCCTTAAATTCTCCGAAAATCACAATTAGTTTAAATATCAGTATTTACCGCAAAATGGTAGTAAAATAAATTAGCTCGACTAGTTGATTTAACTGTTTCGGCTATCAACATCGATGCTTTAGCCCAGTTGCTAATGGATAAATACCATTGACGGCAGTCGATCAAAGCAAGCAGTGAAATTTTTGAGATGGCACATGCCACCCCATATCCTTGAAGTTGTAGTCTAGGTGCTTGGGCAAATCGACCTCGAACCCTATGCGGATAATGGTAAACATATATATCTGCATCTGTCAAAAAGATTTTGCAAGTAATGAAGTTTAAAAACGATTTAAAGATTAAGTAACTTCATTAGACGAAGCGAAGTTTATATTTACAGAAGTATTAAAAATGTTATTAAATATGAATTTACTATATCTTTTACAAGCTAATTCGTGATAGAAAATAATTCTATTCCTATGATACAAATAGAGAAAATGCTCATTAATAATATATGCATATTAAATTACAATTATGGTAATATATATATATTGATAACGATTCTTTTATCGAATTAAAAAACAATAACAAATGTATTACTTTCTTAAGAATGAGTATTATAGACCCCTTTAAACTTACTTCATTACCATTAGCGTGGAAACAAGCTTTGCCTAAATGGCGATACCTGCGGTGAGCTTCGCTTAACGCACTCTCGGATTTAACTGCTGTGTCGCACAGAGTTGCTTGTAAAAGTCCTGGGGTGTTTCTCCTGCAAGGTTTGTGCAAATTAACTCAGATTGTTCTTTTTCAAGAATATATTTGGTAAGCCCTACGAAGCTTTTACCTTTTTTTATCTTGCCAATCATTCTCTCTCAGAATTGTATTACTACTAAACTAAGCTGTTAAATTAATCACTAACTTTTTCCCAAAATTCTCCATAATTTTTGTAGAGAAGTACAGTTGCTAGTTCCAATGGTAAATCATCCCATTTACATCGAATTCCTTTTTCTGTAATTTTTATACAAGTACCTATATAAACTTTGTTATCGTCTGTACGACGACAGATGCGCTCACCTATTTTGATTTTTGGCTGTTTTGGCATAGTACAGCTTTGATGGAATTAAATTTACTCTTCCCAATTATCGCTTTTTTTAACCTCTTTATTAATTTCTTCTTCGCCTTCTAAAATTAAACACAAACGTAATGTTGAAATTTCTCTCAATAACTTCTCAAAAGTATTAAAGTCAATAGGTGGTGGGGTCAAACCTTTGGTTATAACATCATTATGAGCTTTGAGAATTTGACTAATATCTTCGCTGATTTTTAATAATTGCCAGTAGCATTTCCAGTTAACTTGGGGAATACTTTTGATACGACATCCTGCCATTCTCCGTCTAACCAGTTCTGCTTTGCTAATACCGCTAGATTCCGCTAATGCTTGCCAATGTTCGTTTTGTTCTTTTGTCAGTAGCATTTCAAATCGGACTGTATGTTGTTTTTGTTTAGCTGCCATTGCGATCGTTGAGTACTATATTTTAAAAAGCGACGCAAGTTTTTTTAATTGGGTTACTTCTGTTATGATGTAATTACATCACGTACATACGTTCATGAATAACTCCTACAAAATTCGCAGTACTAAAATTGGGAACAGTGCAGGGTTTCGCTTACCTGCGGATTTTTATCGCGAACATCCTCAGTTTAACAATGCTTCGGGTTGGATAGAAGTGTTGTCCCCTGATACTGCGATCGTTAAGATTATTCCCGATGTTGTAGATGACGATTCAGAAGAAGATTCGCTGATGATGCGGCTGTTTCTAGATTTTGCGATAACAGAAGCATTGAAAGATAATACGTTACAACCTTATACAGCCGAGATGTCTAAAACTGCTCGCGAATTGATTGAGGGTGTGGAATTAGAGTCAGATTCCCCCCGATGATGGCTAAGTTTATCAGTAATGGTTGGGAAATTTATTTTCACCCCCAGTTATTTGGAGTTCAGTATCAAGAATTATTAAATCGGGTTTCTTATTTACGTAATAAGTTGCCAGAAGCTGAGTTCAAAACCCACGCAACTATAAAGCTATTTGCAGCAATCACTGTTGCAATTGAAAGTAAAATTCCTTCCGATCCGGGAGCAAACTATTTTGCATTGACGGGAGCATTAAAACGCTACGGACGAGTCAAGAAAATGGGCTTACCTCAAAGGTATCGATTGTTTTTTCGGGCTTTTGATACGGAGCAGCTAAAGGCTATTGTGATTTTATGGCTGGGTTTTCCCCGCAAGGAAGGAGCAAAGAATGACTGTTATGAAGTATTTACAAAGATGGTAGAACGGGGAAGTTTTCCAGATAGTTTGGATGAATTGATTGCTTCCCCAGAAAAAAGCCTGGATGAACCAGAGCCTAATTAAAAAGTATTCTCCCAAAGAATAAATACGTATACCACCACTGCTTGCTCCCCCAGACAGCAAGCGCAAGAAAGAAAAACGCTGCAAAACCCAGAGTAGGCAGAGTAGAGGGAATATTTATCCATTCACTGGATAGCTGACACTTTTATCCTAGCAAATCCCTCCTCTAACCTTTACGTCAATAGTGATGAACCGCACCCTTCGGGTGATAGAACAAGTAACGACTTTAGTTATATCCTCACCCGGATTTCTAATTGCTACCCTAATAGAGATGCTGTGTGGGGAAATTACTTATGGGTAGATTAAATAATCTTGCATACCCCGAAGTTACTCTGACTATAGATTTTGGTGGAAGTGGTACTAAAGGTATAGTGCAGATTCGCGGTGGTAAACCAACAGCACTCTGGATAGAAGCTGCTGTAATCGAAGCTCCTTACACGTCGTTGGCTTTTCAAACTCGTAACTTAGGTAATGCTTATCCTGAAAATACTGCATGGGTAGGAATTAATGAGGATTATCGAGCAGTAGGTTACTTGGCGCGAAGTATTTACAGTGCGACACCAAGATTAAAACCGCGCAAGTATGAATTGGCATTGTATAAAACCTTGCCTGCCGTGTGGGCGATAAAGCAGAAATTTAAGTTATCCGACTCCTTTGACATTTCTCTAGCATTACTTTTACCACCTGGGGAATTTGAAGATTCGGCGTTACTCAAACCCATGCTTAAGGAAGCTTTAGCACAATTCGATACACCAACCAAGAAGATTAACGCCAACTTAATAGGTTACGAATGTTTTCCTGAAAGTGGTGGTATTTATGCAATGTACTGCAAAAATACAGGTGAGGCAATAAGGCGTAAAGTTATTGCTTTAGTAATGTTGGGATATCGGAATGCCTCGGTAATCATATCTCGTCGCGGTATTTTGAATCGCGGTAAAACAGCCAAGTTGGGCATGACTAAAATGGTTGATTTAGTCATAGAAGGCACATCAGGGTTAGAAGCCTCTGAATTAATTGAAGCGATTGTTGCTGCTGGTAATGAACCTAAGCCCCAGCATTTTTA
>JBHJOU010000922.1:0-3607 GCA_050329355.1 Rivularia sp. (in: cyanobacteria) | reverse complement strand
GTACCGTAGACTTCAAAAACACCTTACTGATATTAACTTCTAACATTGGTTCTAAGGTAATCGAAAAAGGTGGTGGCGGTATCGGTTTCGAGTTTGCCGAAGACGCGAGCGATTCTCAGTACAATCGTATTAAGGCTTTGGTTAACGAAGAACTAAAGCAGTACTTCCGTCCTGAATTCCTCAACCGTTTAGATGAAATCATCGTCTTCCGTCAGTTGAACCGTGAAGAGGTAATGTTAATTGCCGATATCATGCTCAAGGAAGTATTCGGACGACTCACCGAAAAGGGTATCGAATTGCGGGTGAGCGACCGCTTCAAAGAGCGTTTGCTTGTAGAAGGTTATAACCCCAGCTACGGTGCAAGACCTCTACGTAGGGCGATTATGCGCTTGCTGGAAGATAGTCTTGCCGAAGAAATTCTCTCCGGGCGCATTGGTGAAGGCGATACAGCCTTAGTTGATGTGGATGAAGGTGGAAACATCCTTGTTACAGCTCAAAAGACTGAAGAAAGTGGTCAAGATGATGCTTTGCCTCAAGCTGTTGAGGGGTAAAATGCGAGTTGTAGTGAGTTTTAGATAGTAAACATCTAAGATTTTAATCATTATATAACGGTGGAAAGTATGGCTTTCTACCGTTTTTTTAGTGTTGCTCAAAAGAAGTATGTTAAGAGCGTGAGTGCAAGTTCCCAAGGATAAATACGAATAAGCACAAACGGTTCAAGTACTTCTATCTTGCCATTGTTTAGGGTCACGTTTAGCGTGAAAGCAGGCAATTATAGTAATCACATCTTCTTCCACAACATACATTACGCCATAAGGAAACCGACGTATTAATACTCGTCGCACTTGCTGGTACACTTTGGGATAAGCAAAAGGATTACGTCCGATTAGTGCAAAACAGCCATCGACAGCACGGACAAATTCTGAACCTAACCCGGAACTGCTTTCTTCGTACCATTTAAAAGCATCTTCGAGATCAAATTCCGCTTCTGGGCTAATAATTAGCTAATAATTCATTTATCAAAACCCAATCGCTGCTTAACCTCTTCCCAAGTGGAGCCCTGCTGTAGATTTTGATGATGCAATTCTAAACGTCTATCTAGTTCTTGTTTTTGACTTTCCCTCAAGGGAACTTCTGAAGCATCGCATTCAAGCAGAATACTATCCCACAAATCCTCAGCTAGTTGTATTCGTTCAGATACACTTAATTCGGAAATATCAACCTTTAATATAGGGTGCATGGTTATTTGTTTATAATTGGCTATTGTTTATAATTTTAAGTTAATCGACTTGGTAAAAACGCGCCATCAAACCGGGATATATTCCACTAACGATATCGTCTGAAAAATTGAGATAAATTAAATATTGGTTCTAAATATTGGTTCGCGTCATCGATTGGAGTACTATTCACTCGTTTAAAGCAGCATGACAACAAAGTTACTGAACAATCGTTATCAAGTTATCCAGGTGTTAGGTGCTGGGGGGTTTGGTGAAACCTTTTTAGCAGAAGATACTCATCTTCCTTCTCGTCGTCGTTGCGTGATTAAGCAACTTAAACCACTGGTAGATGATCCAAAAACCTATCTGCATATTCAGAAACGTTTTGAACGAGAAGCAGCAACTTTAGAATTTCTCGGTGAAGGTAGTGACCAAATTCCTAATCTTTTCGCTTATTTTTCGGAAAATGGGTTGTTTTATTTGGTTCAAGAATGGATTCAAGGACAAACTTTAACAAATATTATTGAAACTCAAGGATGTTTGGATGAAAAAGCTGTTAAAGAAATTTTACTAAGTTTATTATCAGTTTTAGAATACGTCCACTCAAAAGGAATTATTCACCGCGATATTAAACCCGATAATATTATTTTCCGCAGTTCAAATAATAAGCCAGTTCTAATTGATTTTGGTGCAGTAAAAGAAACGATTCGTAATACCATCAGTTCTTCAGGAAATCCCACAAAATCGATGGTAATAGGTACACCGGGGTATATGCCAATCGAACAAGCTGTAGGGCGTGCGGTTTTCGCAACCGATATTTACAGTTTGGGTTTAACGGCGATTTATTTATTAATTGGTAAACACCCCCAAGAATTAGAAACCAATCCGCAAACAGGTGAAATATTATGGGAAAATTATGCTCCTGAAGAATTATCTACTGGTTTCAAAACAGTTATCAATCAAGCAATTAATCCAAATCTAGGAATTCGCTTCAGCACTGCAAGCAAAATGCTTTATGCTTTACAATCTAGTGATTCTGCTACTACCACTACTACTACTTTACCCGCATTCAAAACTCAAAATATCCAAAATACTCAAAAAACAGTTGCAGTATCTCCTGTAGCTGGAATTCCTCGAAATACTCCAGTTTCTCCAACTTCTACAAACAGGTTAAAACCAACTTTAATTTTCGGTGGTTTACTTACTGTAGGATTAATTGGGGGAATAGCAATTGCTAATTTTAATCGTCAGCAACCAGAAGAAAAGGTCGTTATATCTCAAACTCCTCTACCAGGAGAATCAATTGATAATAGTGAGAATAATTCAATTGCTACTCCCGAACCAACTTTTAGCGAAGTACAACCACCCCAACCAGCAGAAATTCAACCTCCGTCACAACCACAAATCGCTCCACCGCAACCGCAGCAGCAATTGACAATTGAACCAACTCCAGAACCAACTCCAGAATTCACACCGCAACCTACACCGGAAAACAATCAGCCGTCGTTAATTCCAACACCAGAACCGCAACCGCAAATAATTTCAACTCCTATCCCTACCCCTGCTCCTCAACCTCCAACACCACCAAAAGAGATTGAAAAGCCGGTTGTTAATAATACTAACAATCGTACTTTCCCAGTATTTCCTACAGGTGTTTCTGAAGACAATATCAAAGCAAATTTGGGACAACCTACTAAAGTTTCTAAAGGTTTATGGAATACTCGTGCTTATCTTTATAGATTACAACCCAATCGTGTAGACCTGGGTTTACTTGTTGATCGTCAATCTGGAATATTGCGACAAACAGAAGCATCTCTGGCTCAATCGGTGGGAGAAAATACAATGCAAAATGCCTTACAAGGAATGTTAGCAGGTAATATGAATGGCGATATCCAACAAGGATTGCAGCGAGTTTATCAACGCCAAACAAACCAATATTCCTTTCAAACTGGCGGTTTAAAAGGAATAATCCAACGTAATAAAGAAGACCGCATCTATATTGCTGTTTGGGATGCGGAGTTACATTAAGGACAACGGGACAAGGGGACAAGGGGACAACGGGACAACGGGACAAGGGGACAAGGGGATGGGGAGGTGGGGGGACAATATAGAATCTTGACCTTCCACCTTTAACCTTCCACCTTTGACCTTTAACCTTACTTAATCGACACCTTAGCACCAGCTTCTTCAAGCTGCTTCTTAGCATCTTCAGCAGCATCTTTCGCAACGGCTTCTTTAACTGGCTTGGGTGCAGATTCTACTAAATCTTTGGCTTCTTTCAAACCTAAGCCGGTAATACCGCGTACAACCTTGAGGATAGCAATCTTCTTATCGGCTGGTACGTCTTCAAGTACTACGTCAAACTCGGTTTTCTCTTCTTCAGGTTCAGC
>JBHJOU010000481.1:0-7485 GCA_050329355.1 Rivularia sp. (in: cyanobacteria) | reverse complement strand
TCCGATTTAGGACCTTTATCATTGGAAAGTCAACAAGGAGAAGTATTCCTTGGTCGTGACTGGACGACACGTTCGGAATATTCGGAATCAATTGCGGCTCGGATCGATTCTCAAGTTCGCACTATCGTTGAAGAGTGTTATAAAAACGCTTTACAGATGATGCGCGACCATCGCAGCTTGATGGATAGATTAGTAGATTTACTAATTGAAAAAGAAACTATTGATGGTGAAGAGTTCCGTAGAATTGTGGCTGAATATGCGGAAGTACCGGAAAAACCACAATATGTTCCATCTTTGTAAGATTTCTCAAAAATTTGTCAAAGCATAATATAGTGGTTTTCACTTGGGTGCAATACAAATTTTACCTCACCCCGCCCTTTGGGCACCCCTCTCCTTAACAAGGAGAGGGGAAGGGGGGTGAGGTTTTAGTGTATTGAACTCAACTGAAATTTGCTATAGTTAAGGGGATGCGATAATATCGCGTCCCTTTTTAATGTGAGGGGTAGGGAATAGTTTTATCAATATGGAAAATTACCAATTACCAATTACCAATTACCAATTACCAGCGAATAATAACTAATCATCCGGACATGATATTACCCAAATATTTAGAAAAATAGGGACGATATAATTCTCTACTCAGAATTAGACCATCAGAAGTGAGTTTAACTAATCCGATACTTTCTAATTTATAAGCAACTGTAGGGGAAAGATTTAGACCTTTTTTAGCTGTAATTATTTTAGCGAATTCTACGACTAAATCGGGATTTTTTTGCAAAACATCTAATTTTTCTCGTAAATGATGCCGATAAATTCCTTTATCGGTACTAGCTTGTTCTAATAATTGCTCTAAGGTTAGTTCTTGTTGACTTAAATGATAAAGTGCAACATTAATTAAAGTGGGTTGCCCCCCAATTATTTCCATGAGTTTTTCAGCTTGATTACCCTGCTGCCAATTTAGTCCGTATCGTGCTGCTAATTCCTCTAGCTGCTCTTGTGTAAATTCAGGTAAAGTGATGGGTAATCCAATATTAAATGGTGAACGATTTAAGCCTAAGGAAACATAAATATCGGTTGAATAATCCAGAACTAAACGCAATTTTTGCCAAATGTAATTATATTGCGCTTTTTCATGCCAAGAACGTAATAATGGTAAGAATTCCTGAGCTAGTTGTGGATATTCAAAAATGAGATTGAGTTCGTTAAATGATAAAACTAAAGGACTATCAGCAGCTTCTAATATGTAAGTTTGAAAATAAAAAGTACAGCTTAATTTACTACCAATTTCTTCATCCCAACATTCATCAAGCTGGGGTTCAATATCCAAACTTCTGGAAGCAATACTACATAACCAGCGCAAAAAAACGTTTAAATCTAAAAATTTATCCGCATCTACTAAGTTTAAATCTAAATGGACTGTACGATAACCCAATGATTTGGCATAATCTAATAACCTGTACTTCAAGGAAGTTTTTCCCATTCCTTGAGGGGCTTTGATGCGAATTAGACAGCCAGAACGGGGAATTTCTCGTTCAATTAATTCCTCAATCGGAGGACGGGAAATATACAATTTGGAATATAACGATACAGGTCTACTGGGATATTCAATAGTTTCAAATTTGTCTAATTCTTCATAGATGCTGTAATCTGACTCAGTTAACTCTAAATCAAAAGTGCTGAAGCAAAGTTTTATTGAGCGCGAATCTAATGGCGTTTTCACAGACCACAATCGCGATAATGTATTGGTGGAAATTCCGATCCGACGGCTTAGTTCTTCCTGAGTAAAACGCACACCATCATTTTCTTGCAACTGCGCTGTTTGTATCGCACTTTGCAGCCGTTTTAATCCGGTTGCAGTCAGTGTTATACCTCGTTTTCGCTTCTGCTTACTACCCTCCATTTCGGTAAACACTTATTCGTTTTCACCAAGAATTTTAACGCACTACCACCACTTAAGCTATTCAAATTAAATCTTAAGTGGCTTAACTGCCATTGAATGTAACTATTTATATATGTGAGAATAAATCTTGAGTAAAATACCCAATTTACTAGCAAACCGAGTAGTTCTTCTTCCCTGGAAGACTATTTATTTTTTCTGTGTGTTCCCTTTATACCGCTAGCTTATCTTAATTAGGCTGGCGGTATAAGAATATTAAAGTCCAATTAAAGCCATGTTCAATACCTCCTTAGGCATAGATTGATTACTTTTGGCGAATATCTTGATGAAAATCGACAACCAAACGCATCGTTTCTATCCGATTCGCTTTTCAATTAATGATAATGGTTCTCTTTCACCGGGTAGCAGTCTGGGCTTCAGCGGTGGCAAGGGTTTTCGAGTTGTGGCTAGAGTGTTCCGTCCATCCGCTGCAAACCCTGGTTAGGCAAGCTACACAGTTTTGAATGCCAAGCTAAAACCAAGTTCAATGCATACAGCTTTCTCGATTTTTTCCCAATAATTGTCTTCTAGAACACCTTGCTTATTCTTAATTCTTCGAGTGTCCACAGCCCTCATTTGACTTAAGTTGATGTGTCGATCTCCATCCAGTCCATTCTGTAAGGTTGGCGTAACATTAACAACAAATGGGTAAGTCTTCATTCCAGGCAAAAGTGGGGCAACTATTGTAGTCGTCCCATTTTGGTTGCCAATGTCGTTTTGCAATATTAAACAAGGACGCTCTTTATCAGTCTCACTGCCAATAACGGGTTTAAGGTCTACCCACCATATTTCTCCTCGTTTGTAAGTCAACGTCCCATTAGGCATTTAACCCATCTTCCGCTGTAAAATCCCAAATAGAAACCTCTTCTTGAAACACTGGGTCGTTAGCCTGCTCTTTGTAAGCATCTTCCAGTTCTTTCATGAAAATCCTTCTCTTCTCTTTCCAAAGAATGTCGTTTATGAAACTGCTACGATTTACTGCCAAACTATCTACAAAGCTTAGAACCTCATCGTCCAAAGTAATGCTGACTTTCTTACTCATTGCTTAAGCTGCCTGCGACAGTCTAGTAGGATTCTGCTATCATACTAGTCAATCCTACGGAAAATGTCAACATCTGCCTTTGAGTATGAAGGTATAAAGAAGCCTGAAAAATGCCTAACGGCTAAGTTGAGCGGCGGCAAATAACCTCGACAGCACCACTAGCAACTTTCAACCGTCCGCCTGCATTTCAATTGTTGGGCGGATTGCTACCCACATACCATTTCTAGATCACAATTCACGTCGCATCACAAGTTCGCCGTCCTCTTCTTTTCCGGTGTAAACAAAACCCATCTTCTCGTAGAACGGGCCGGGACCAGCTTTACCTGGCACACAACTTGTTTCGACAGCCACAGTTGCATACATGGCTGCCACCGCCTAACTGATTTGTTTTTATGTAGTAAGTTCCACATATTTTTGTATCTTCTTCTGCCACATAAGTCTTTCGGGGCAATTCTAGCCAAACCCTTATGGCTTCTTCTTGCGTTATGTCTCTCGGATAAGCATATGTTTCACCGACAGCAGCAATTTCATGAAAGATTAGCCAAATTTCATCAAAGTCACTTTCTTTGGCTTCTCGGATAATCACTTTCATCCTCTCTCCGATTTGAAACATAACGGCACAAGCCAGCGGCGACAGATAACCTTGAAAACCTAGCAGCGACTTTCAACTGTCCGCTGCGCTGACGTGTTGGGCTGCGCTGCAAGAAATTTGGTTTTTGTAGATACACAGGAAATTTTCTGCATGAGTAGCCCCTAATAATTGAACCTCTTTGGGAAACGCACTAAGTGAGGCAATCTCTCCTTCAACCCCAAATTTTCTTGCCCCAGCAGCAGTTCCTGCATGTAAATAAACTACAACTGGCTCTAGTCTCAACCAAGCCCCTAACCGTCGTGCAACATCATATGCTGTTGTAGCTCCTAAACCTTTGACACGAGCAACAATTGACTGTACCCAATCATACACACTCTGGAAATCCTTGAAGTCCTCTGGTTGTTTCTTGTCAGCTAATGCAACTTCTAATCCCTCATGCAACTTATTAGCAACCCGACGTTGATGATCATGCATTTTCCCATCTGAACGCCGAGATTTCCAAGCTCTTGCAATCGCTTCTTCCCAAGTTAATTTTTTATCACCCCACCACTGATCTTCTAACTTGTAAGAATCTCCGTATCCGTGAATATATTCATCAATTAAAAGTTGCAGACCGCTCTGGTCAAGAGATTGCTTTTTACTTTTGCAGCTTTGGAGAACTGTATGCATAGAATTCAAAAGTAGCCGATGAATGTGTTTAAGCTAAGTAAAACTGCTCTCTAGTGTAGCGATCCAATTCAATGAATGTCAAACGCCAATAGTGAATTTTCAAGAATCACCACCAACAACAGACTGAGCAGCCCAACTACTTATTATACGGAATCTTTCCGTCTATCAGCCAAAGCAATCTAGTCGCATCAAGCATTATATAAATAAATGAGTCATAATATCAAGAACTTTTCCGGATATCGTCAATATCCTCCTATCAACCGTGGTGGCAAAGCTGTTCGTAGTCCGCTTGATTAGAACTACTGGCATATATTTTGCATGAATTTTGAACACCTAAAATGGTACAAAATGGACAAGCGTAGGTTGGGTTACGACGCATTATAAATGATTCATGCAGCATTAAATTTATTCGTGCGTCGTAACCCAACATAAACAAGATAGAAAATGAATAAACTCTCAATAACAATAAATACGAAAATTAAGCTGTTGTGCATTTAAATCATATAACCTAAATTATTCTAATTGAAGTGGGGTGGCATCCCTGCCCTTTATATATAATTTAGCTACTTTTTAGCTTAATAAAAAACGGACTACATTTTTTGATAGACAATTTGACCAATATGACATTCAAATGTTGGGTTACGGTGCAGAAGATTGATAACATCACCACAAATTGATTCATGCACCTCCACGCAACCTACTTTTAATTTAGTGCGTTAGCGTAAAGCCTACGGCATAGCTTCGCTTACCGCGCAGCGTTCCGAAGGAAAGCTTACCGTCAGATTACACGTTAAGATGATACAAGTCACTATTTTTTATATTTTCAAATCAATTAAATAAAGTAAAGTAAAGTACGGCGTAATAATTTATTAAATTACTCAATTACTCAAGTCTTAAAAATTATTAAAAATCATTAAAAATTATGACGAATGTAATCGTTTTTGTGGTTTGTCTGACAGTTGGGTTTATAGTCGCTCGATTGATTACTAAGAAGTCTGTACAAACCAAATCATCGAACTATAAAATATACAGCAATTCGCCTTTATTTCATAGTGATTATTATCCCATTAATGGAGAAGTTAACCGAGAACTTTATCAACCCGTTGCCGAATGGAGCGGGCGGTTAATTTTACCTACAGAAAATAATCATGAGCGTTTTGTAGAATTTGAAGTGCAAAATGCTCCAGATTCACATATGCACCTTATTGGTAAAGTTGTAAAGTTGAAGTGGAGTAATGATCAGAAGGTGCAAGAATATGTCAAACGGGTAAGTTTTGATGTTAATTTTACCAAACAAGCGAAAAAAAGTCATCAAGCAGGTAAAGTTCATCCCGTGAGATTAGATGGACGTTCTCAAGTTGATCCTTTAGAATCTTTAGCAGGTGCAAGACCGATGGATGATGTCTGCGTGATGCTATTGCAGCCAGAAGTAGAAACCAATGCTGTGGGAGAGACACAGTTAATTATTGACTGTGAACCCGTACAAATTCTTGGACGTTTCGTTGGTTTGGTGAAGATTTTAGCCCGAATTGATTCAGAAGGCGATTTATTCCGAGTTTGTCACTACAACAAAGCAACTAAAAACTTTGATCAGGGAATCGAAGAAATTCTCTGTATACCCCAAGTACCGCAAGATATACAGGGAGTTGCTCGTTCGAGTAATAAAGATATCGAAAAATCACCCGTTAATTTACAAGGCTGGTATCTTTACGGCGCACCTAATGCTGAGGGAACCTTTGTAGTACAAGCAATTGAACCCCGCGCTCTATTAAAAGTAGAGCCACAAAAATTAATTATAAAATTACAAAATATACTTGAATACTTTAAGTATGAAATGTGGGGGAATATTAAATTACAAAAAGGTAATTATCAAACAGTTTTACTTGCACCAAACGCAGTAAATGCAGAAAACGCAGTGTCGCAATGGAAATTGGGTGATCAGGCTTTAGTAATCCATTTATTCGGTGGTATTGGTGGAGAGAAAGCAGAAGCAGCCTCTTGGCTTCCGGTTCCAGGTCACTTTTCCTATGGTATTGCCCAAGTAGTTCGCGATCGCATTACCGATGAATTGCGCTTCGATATCATTTATTATCAAGTTTACTGTCACAATCCTGAAGCAGTTATTTCTGGTAGTTTAACTTGGGCTGCTTACATGGGTTCTTTATGGCGGGGTTGGTTGGGAACTCGTCCCGTAGGCGATATTTTGGTGAAATACGAGCCAATAACTACCGATTATGATTTTGATGGAGTTAAATTGTCTCCTTTAACAGAATTTATCGAGGAACTCAGAGAAATTACGGCTCGGTATCGGGTTGGTGACGGAACAGGGGCATCATTAATTACACCAACAGCTTCCTGTGTTCAAGATTCCAATCAAGCACTTTACTCGACAATTTACGATATACAAAGGTTTGTGGAGTCAAGTCCGACGATTAGGGAATGGTTACAAAAGCATCCAAAAGAGAAACAAACTCAGTATTTTAACGAATTAATCTCTTTAGGAAACAGCTTGGAAAAACAGTTAATTCCTCTGGGAATTGTACGACGAGATTGGCAAAAAAATGCCAAAGATTTATTTGGAACTAATAATAAAAACGACAATATTATTACAACTGCAATCAAAATGCTCAGAAGTTGGCGAACTGTATTACCCAAAAGAGCGCAAGACGAAACCGCGAAAATTTTTCTCAAGCAACAAGCTAGGTTATGGGTTTTGAGAACCAATCAAGTGGGAGGATTTGACGATACCATTTTACCCGTAGCGCCGACTACTTTGTTCAAGAGTTAGGAGTTAGGAGTTAGGAGTTAGGAGTTAGCAGTTAGGAGTTAGGAGTTAGCAGTTAGGAGTTAGGAGTTAGGAGTTAGGAGTTAGCAGTTAGGAGTTAGGAGTTAGCAGTTAGCAGTTAGGAGTTAGCAGTTAGGAGTTAGGAGTTAGGAGTTAGCAGTTAGCAGTTAGGAGTTAAAACTGGTAGCTGATTACTGCTCACTGTTCACTGTTAACTGATAACTGTTTCCGGTAATATTCGATAGGATTGCTAGGTACCTTATTTATTGCTTTAATCGCGACATAATTTATGACTCTTAATTTATATTTACTGCGACATGGAGAAACTACTTTTAGCCAAACTGGTAATTTTTGCGGCGAAACTAATGCGGAGTTGACACCGGAGGGTGTGCAAATGGCGGAAGCTTTTGCTGATGTTTACAAGAAGCTGAAGTGGGAAGCTGTTTATGCTAGTCCGATGA
>JBHJOU010000963.1:0-2974 GCA_050329355.1 Rivularia sp. (in: cyanobacteria) | reverse complement strand
AATCCCCTTGACTCTCTCTAAATCTTCCCAAGAATCAAAACGTTTTTCTTGACGCGCTTCAACAATCCGCTCTGCTAACTTCTTCCCCACCCCAGGAAGCGTAACTAATTCTTCCACCGTAGCTGTATTGAGATTAACTTTAGTAATTTCTTTTTCTACAAATGTTGATGGGGCTTTGATATCTGGACATTCTTTTTCTTGCTGTTTAATCTTTTGATCAATTCTTTGAGGAATATTAAATTCAGCATTACTATAAAGTCTTTCAAATTCTCTGACATAATGAGCAGCGACTTGGGGATTTTCGATGACTAAAACAGTTTCATCGTTTCCTATATTTGCTGCTTCCGTCCAATTATGGGAACCTGCAATCACTGTCTTTTGATCGATGACAGCATATTTATGATGTAATAAATCACCGCTAGTTAACAAAGGAACACCAACAGTTTGAATCGGATTTTGCCAAGGTTGGTTATTGAGTTCATATTTACATTTATCGCTCAAAGCAACACCCATCATATCCAAACCTTCACTATAAAAACGATAAGCAAAAGATGGTTCTAATAAAGTTCTAATTTTCAAGTTTTGTTTATGACGTGTTTCTAGAATATTGCTCAAACGCTGGGCTGAAAAGACAAACAACGCTGCATCGATAGAATTAACTGCTGAATTTAAGGTTTTACCAATTAACCCGTTACTGCTTTCAATCCAAGGTAAGGTTGGAGAAGTGGGAGAAAAAGCCACTGTAATTTTATTATTACCTAAAGTTACTTGCTGAAAGTCTCTTTGAGGTTTTTGTAATCCAAATTTACTATCAAATTTACCTCCGACTCCATCACCCCACATAATGTTAAATTCTTTGGTAAAAATATCAGCTAGTTCTACACTATCGACTTTTAATAGATTATTGACATTACCCAAACTATCATAATTACTGTAATCGCCGTGAATATCTGATAAAGTCAAATTTGCCGAAGTGACAATTACGAAACGGTTATCTACAACGATAAATTTATGATGCATCAAACCGCTACCTTTAGAACCATCAGCAGTATCATCAATTAAAGGTATTTTGGCATTATGTAATATTTTTAAAGCATCTCGAAGATTAATTTCCTGTTGTGATAATTTACCGTCTTCATCGGTATCGACAAATTTCTGGAACTCTTGATATCGCTGTTGTTCTCTTTGTGATAATTTGGTTAATTCAAGTGAAGTAAAATCACTCCAAGGACGACTATAGTTATTTTCCAGAATTACTCTAACTTTGACTCCTGCTTGTTGTTTGTTAACTAAAGCTTGAGCAACTAAAGGTAAACGTAATTCTTGTACTGCAACATCTATTGTAGATTCAGCTTGAGAAATTGCTTCAATAATTATTTGTTCTAAATTATCTCCTGCACGTAATTTTTGACGATAAGGTTCTTGATATTCAGAAGCTTGAGAATGATTAAAATAAACTTGGATTAACAAATCTTGTGGTAGAGGTTTTAAAGTTTGATGATGAGATTTTGGTTGTTGACAAGCAGTGAGAGAAAATATTAGTAAAAATAAAGAATATAGACGTTTATGGATAAAGAAAATTTGCACGGGATTCTAAAGAAAGATAGATACTAAGCCAACAAATTTATCTTTCCCAAAATTGAGGAAATAATTTCTAACTATAAGATTGATTTCACCGAGCAATCCGCAGCTTGTGCTATCAAGGAATGATGGATGAGTATCAGCAGCGCCCTCTGCACAACTACGAACCTTAAAGAATCTTCACAGAAAACTGAGCCATACTTGTTTTAAAAAGAAGATATCTACAAGAATTTATCTTGCAAAACTATATAAGCTGAAAAAAGCAGCTTTCTCCAGTGTCATAACCGAATTTTTATGCAAATTTATTTAGATTACAGTGCTACAACCCCAACTCGTCCCGAAGCAATTGAGATGATGCAAGCGGTATTAACTCAAGGATGGGGGAATCCTTCTAGCTTACATGAGTGGGGACAACGAGCAGCGACTATTTTAGAACAAGCAAGAATGCAGGTTGCTAGTTTAGTTAATGCTCCCTATGAATCCATTATTTTTACTTCCGGGGGTACGGAAGCTAATAATTTAGCGATTATGGGAGTTGCTCGCTCATATGCTCAACCCCAACATCTGATTATTTCTAGCGTGGAACATTCTGCCGTGTCAGAAACTGCTAAATTACTGGAAAGCTGGGGTTGGGAAGTTACCCGTTTGGGTGTTGATGCTAAAGGTAGAGTTAATCCAATAGAATTGAAAGCTGCTTTACAAGATAATACTGTTTTAATTTCAATTATTTATGGACAAAGTGAAGTTGGTACGGTACAACCAATTGAAGAGTTAGGTAAAATTGCTCGTAGCGCTGGAGTTTTATTTCATACAGATGCGGTACAAGCAGCGGGGAGATTGCCGATTAATTTAAATAAATTGCCTGTAGATTTACTTAGTCTTTCAAGTCATAAAATATATGGTCCTCAAGGTGCGGGAGCATTGTACATTCGTCCGGGAATCGAGTTAGTACCATTACTGTGTGGTGGGGGACAAGAAATGCGATCGCGCTCCGGTACTCAAGCTGTACCAATCATTGCTGGATTTGGGATAGCAGCAGAGTTAGCAGCCCAAGAATTACCATTAGAAACACCCCGGTTAATCGAATTGCGCGATCGCCTTTTTTCGCAGTTAGCTGATGTTAGAGGTTTAATTCCTACAGGTGATTTAATGCAGCGTTTACCCCACCATGTCAGTTTTTGCTTGGAATACGCTGATGGAGAAAAACTCAGCGGTAAAACCATTGTGCGTCAACTTAACTTAGCAGGAATCGGCATCAGTGCTGGTTCAGCCTGTCATAGTGGTAAACTAAGTCCTAGCCCGATACTCAGCGCAATGGGCTATTCTGATGGTGCTGCAATGGGAGGTATTCGCATTACTTTAGGACGTTACACCACCGTCGCAGACGTTGACT
>JBHJOU010000048.1:0-5920 GCA_050329355.1 Rivularia sp. (in: cyanobacteria) | reverse complement strand
CAATGGATGAAGTTGATGGGCGTGGACGAGTTGCGAGCGCTTTCACCTCTGATTTGGGGTCATGTAAATCCCTACGGTATTTTTCGCTTGGATTTGAATGAAAGGTTGCTGATTGAGTCGGGGTAAATGTATCTAAAAGTATCAGTGTAAACTTCAACTGAAACCTTGCAAGCTGAAAATCAATTATAGCAAGGATTTCAGCCTATCTTGCCCCTGGTGACAGCTTCGCTACATCTACCCCTACTAGTGGATTAGCTTATGATTTACTTACTCAGCAATTATCATTTGAGCTTACTTTGGCATTCGAGCCACAATTAGAAGCAGAAATAGCAGTTGTTATTGGCTCAAGTCTTTGTAGTGGTCCCCAGCAATTCTTAGATATTATTAGTTTTCTGGAGAGCTTGGAATTTAATGTTATTGATGTCGCTGTTTTTCAATAATTACAAAATTTTCGTTCCGTATTACCAAGCCATAAAAATAAAAACCTTTTAGACGAGACTGTTGATAATTACGATAACTGGTTTCAAGAAAACATTAGTAATTGGAATATTCAAATACAGAAAATGATGATAAATTATCGTAACATCGGTCACACTTGGAAATTTAATAATGAGCAAAAGTTATTATTCCATAAGTACTATATGAATAATAAGTTAATATTAGACTGTTTGAATAATGGCTGTGTAACAAATGATATAATCAGACAAAAAATAGAAGATACTCTATTATTACCATTTAATGAATTAGAGACTAAAAATTAAAAATATATATCCAAATTGTAAACCTGATATTGCTTTTGTATTTCTAAAATTATGTCTGTTTCTGGCTTATATATTCCATCTAATAGTGATTCCCATATTTGATATAGAAATTTAGATTTTCCCAAAGTGTTATCGAAAGACTTGGCGGAGCATAAATGAGTAGATAAATATTCATACTTCTGATGTAAAGTTGAATTATTGATGATACATTCCCGATATTGATTGTAAATATTGAGTAGGCTTTCTATTGCAGTTTTATAATCTGCTTGATTCTCAAAAATGTAAATACGATTAATAATCTCATCTAAGTTTAAATAATATATATTTGGCAGTGTATTTTTTATTAATTGCTTTTGAATATTAACCAGAGCATTTTTTGCAGATGAGCAGATAGATAATTCCTCATCATTCAAAGTGGATATTATCGCTTCTGCTGCTAAATAATTACCCTTTTCGCCTAAAGCTTTTATCGCAATAAATCTAATATCTTTTTCATCATCCTTTAATGCTTCTATCAAACCATAAATACTTTCTTCTCCGCTAATTTTACCTAATGCTTCAACTACCTTCAAACGTACAAAAAACTTTTCATGCTTTAACTGTTGAATCAAAGCAGGGATTGCTATATCACTACCAATATTACCTAATGCCTCAGCGGCTCTAGAGCAAACGAAAGGTTGCTTATCATTTGTTAATGCTTGAATCAAAGTATTCACAGATTTAATACTTTCAAGTTTTCCTAAAGCTTCTATGACACTGGAGCGAACAAAATAGTTTTTATCTATTATGGATTTTAATAAAGCTGTCACCTCTTTTTCAGAGCCAATATTCCCTAGTGCTAAAGCTGCATGATACCGTATACGAAAGTCTTGATGCTTTAATGATTGCAATAAGAATAAAATAGCTTGATGGAAGACTCTTTCCCCTAACACTTTTTTTGCTTGATAATTACGTCCTTTTAAATAATATTCAGAGCCTTTTCTACTTACTAACTTTTTATCAGTTAACGAAATAACTAACTCTAAAATACCTGTATTAGAAGAAACAATTTTTTCTAAACCAGAAATTATAGTGTCACACAGCCAATAATTACTCTCTTCTTCATGTTTTGCAATCTCATTTAAAGCAGAAATATGCTCATCTTCCGATTTCTTAATTGTATTTATTGCTTCATCATCACCCAACTTGTTTAATGCCTCAGCGATAATATAAGCATTTTCATGATTTTTATTATTCCATGCTTCCTGCAATGGCTTAACTGCTTTTGCAGAACCTGTTAAACCTAAGAGATAAAATTTTAGTTTCTGGGATACATTTAACTTTAATATTAACTTTACTGTCTGTTCGTGAAAGTTATTTCTTACTTCTCCTGCTAACCTTGCCCCTAACATTAAATCTACATCTAATGCTTGTTTGATAAATTCTATCGCTTCTTCTTCTGCGACTTCAGAAAATCCCAATATTAATGCTATGATTTCTGTCCACTTAAGAAGATTCAAATAATTCTGCCTGAGTTGCATGCTGTTAAAAGTTGGTAACAATTTCAGCAAATCTTTAGCTGCAAAATACTCCTGAAAAGTCGGATGGAAAAACGCATAAACACCCTTCCTGGGATTATCCCCATCCACACCTACCTTATTCAACCATCCCAACTGCAACGCCAACCCAAACAAGGAATCTGCATCATCCGGTTCCCCCAAATACTCGCACACAAATCCCTGCCGCAACCGAAACCGCGTTGCTTCTTTATCAATTGCTTCCCGTGCTAATTCTCCCAAAGCTGAGTTTAACCGCTTGCGCTGCTCTCCTGTTGTCATAAATTGTTCCTTCTTCCACTCGTAAAAATCCGCTACAAACTGCTCGTACAATCCCGCTTTCGTTTCTGGTAACTTCCCCTCGCCCAAGTACCAGTTGAAACACAGCAGCGTTAACCGTAACGGGTTTTTCGCCAAATCCCGAATTCGCTCCTTACCCGGTTCAGCCAATGCATCACACAACGGTTCTCCTATCTGCTTTTCAACCGATGGAAGAGAAGTAAACCAATTGCTAATAAACTGCTCCACCTGCTGGGGATAGGAAAACTCCAGGGTGCGATAATTATCAAATGAATCCAAAGCGTTACTACCACCATCCCAAAGATTTAAGCGACAGGAAAGCACAATCCGGGCTTGTTGTAGTAAAGTTCCAGTGCGAAGTTGGCGATCGCATTCTCCCAAAGGATTACCCACAGTTACTTGCATTTCATCAACCCCATCGAGCAACAGCCACACCAATCCCTGGTTAAACTGAGCCACAAAATCATCTTTAATTTGGGTAGACGCTTCCGCTTGTCCGATTTTCCTAGCTACCGCTTGTAACCATACCTCAAACAAATATACTTCCAGTTCCCGTCCACGTAAATCAGCCAAAGACACCCAAATCACAACTGCATCAGGGATTGCTTCGGACACCCATCGAGCGATTTGCTGCAACAGCGTAGTTTTTCCCGCTCCCGGTTCGCCTATAATTGCAATCCGTTTTCCCTGGCTTTTGGGGCTTTGCCTTTGTAGGAGTACCCGCTCTAAAAACTGCTGATGCTCGAAGGTTTGAGTAATTTCGGTTTCCCGGTAAAGTTCCGAACCCTGCTCTGGTGTCACATCCTCCCGTCGTCGAGCTTGCTTTTTCGGCTCTACCAATCCCAATGGTACGTATACCTGCTCGGTGCGATAGCTAATTCCCTCCCCCGATGTAAGCGGGTTTGTGGTGAGTCGCAACTGCTCCGACAGCATGGTTTGACCGATATCGTGCCAGTTTATTTCTATTGGCTGGGTGTTTTGGGAAAGTATTTCTCGCAAAATTTTACGAATAGTTTCTGCGTCGGCTCCTTGATAAACTTTATCGCCGATATGAATATCCTTAGCATCGCCAATATTAACGTTGTACTTCCCCAATTGCACGACATTTGTACCATTGCTGGCTGTAAGGGATTGGCGCAATACATTAATATCGTCCTCATCTGCACTGCCATTAAGGATGCGCTCAAGTATTATAAGCAATTTCGATGAATCAATCATTAATCGTGCTTTTGTAAAAATTTGGGATTAGCGTATTGTTCCAAGCAGTCAAAAAATACTTAATAAGTATAGGAAATTTATCGAAAAACTGACTAACTATTTCCTAAATTATATTTATATTCACCTGGTAGTAAATTCATTGCTAATAAAACCAAAAAAACTCTTATAGCTGATGGTATCTGTTATCAGCAGTTTTCGTTTTACGGCTCACGCCGATGAAGTTGTGAAGTCGATAAAATCAATGATTTGAAAAATATGAAGACTCCACAACAAATAGCCAGCGAGCTAAACCAATTTTACGGTTCAACTACTCTCTACAAACACTGGCTCGGTTTGAAATATACCGATGGTATAAAATACTTAGCTCACGAAGCTAATTGTTACTGGTTGTTGGATGCCATTGCTTCACATCAAACGAAGAATTTACTGTCCAATCCAAAGCTAAGAGAATTTCAAATCTGGCATTTACGAGTTCAAGAGAGTTCCGGTATTCTGATATGCGAATGGGACACCAATCAAGAAGTTTTACGCCAAGAAATTGAATATACAGATTTCCCTCTGAGCCATATCAAGCTGTATTTGGTTGAAAAAGTCCTCATGCTGACAAACGAATATTAAAGCGCATCACACACTTTTAGCTATCAGGAGAAAATCATGATTCAAGCGATTGATTTAGAACAGGTATTTGTCACAAACTTAGAATACTTCATGACTAAAGCCGACAAATTTATCAAAATCTACTACTCAGGTGTCAGCGACGAAAATCATGTGAAAGAAATGATGCAAGAACTGAAAAATTTAGTATTAGATACAACAGACTTGCAACAACTAGAAATTGATTTTCAGCACAACTGTGAAATCAAGGATTTAATGGCAGATTATCACGATTCATATTGGTGCTGATTACCGAAACTTATATCATTTGTAATCTGACTTGCCGAATTTTTACTTTGACTCTGCCCCATAAGCCGGTGCAAACCTCCAAACAAGAAGGTATATGTCCGTGTTCAAAAAAGCCTATTTTACTTTAACTGTGCCGAGATTGGATTTTGGACTTTGAAATTGCCGTAATTTAAATATTGCGGCATTTATCATCAATAAAAATTGAAACAAGCAGTAACGGTGATTTTAGCCTGCTTCGACTTTAACCAGAAAGGTCACTATCCAATTGTTGAAAATAAATAGGACGTTAATAAGTTTTACACCATAACTTTGCCACTAACTTTTTGTACCATTACCTTGCCATCTTGGCAAAGTCAAATTACAAATCACAATCTTAAATACTGAAACACTCGAACAGGAATAGAGCTTACGCTCAGAGGAATATGAAGTTAATGAAATATGTATCTTATGGCTGCACGTAAATCCTCTACACCCAACTTTCAAGCAATCGATGATTCCGTTTTAGGCGAATATGGAGTTAGCAATTACTCTGAACGCTTATACTCAAAAGTATACTATTCTATTCGTTCTTTATGTGGACTTCTCGCAAAACGTAGTTTTCAGGATTTCAATTGGGATACATTTAAAGAACGCTTTGTCTCGGATTTCGGAAAAGTTGAAGAACAGCGATTCTCTCTAGAACAACTACTTGAATTCGCAAATCGGAAATTCGGTAAAACACTTGAAGATTTGGTAGTGCTAAATCAATTATCTTGGCAACGCAGACGAGAATATGCAGAGCGTATAAATGCAAACCTTAGTCCTCAAATAGAAGCCGAGAATTAATGTTGGCATTGTAAATAAAATCAAAAGGGGGGATAAAGAAGATTTTATTCTCCCTTTTTGCTGTCAGAAATTATTTAAAATCTATCATCAATTCAAACACTTTTCACTTCGTAAAAATCAAAATCATCTTCCGATATTAATATGTTGAAAAATAGCTACGTTATTTGGGAAGGGGCATCTTTAATAGACGGTTCTCCTATAGTTCTAATTTTGACTGGCTTTGTTTTTCCTAGTTCAAATCGTAAAACCGGAAGGTTGATTCAGGTTATGTAATACATAACAACAACAACACTTATTATACGGTACTTCCAATGTTGTTGAAGCTTTACACAACATAACTTCATTTTCCATAACGTTCCTTTCTTCAACAAAATCTCC